>JBGSTN010000614.1:0-3016 GCA_041736455.1 Burkholderiaceae bacterium
GACCACCCACGTTGGCCATGTCGGCGAACGGCGACTTGATCTGTTTCTGGTATTCGTCATCGAGGGGCATGCGCCAGCAGGTGTCCAGACTCTGGCGACCGGCGGCGAGCAGTTCGTCGGCGAGCTTGTCGCCCCGGCTGAACAATCCGCTGTGGTGGTGGCCGAGCGCAACGACGCAGGCGCCGGTCAAGGTGGCCAGGTCGATCACGCAATCGGGCTTGAAGCGTTCGCAATAGGTTAGGGCATCGCAGAGAATCAGTCGCCCTTCGGCATCGGTGTTGAGAATCTCGATCGTCTGACCGGACATGCTGGTGACGATGTCGCCCGGGCGCGTGGCACGACTGCCCGGCATGTTCTCGCAGGTCGGGATGACGGCAATGACATTGAGCTTGGGTTTCATCTCGGCGACGGCGCGCATCGTCCCGAGCACGGCCGCCGCGCCGCCCATGTCGTACTTCATTTCGTCCATGCCGGCGGCGGGCTTGATCGAGATGCCGCCGGTATCGAAGGTGATGCCCTTGCCGACCAGCACGATCGGCTTCTTGCCATCGGACGCCCCGTTGTAATGAATGACGATGAATCGGGGAGGCTGCGCCGAACCTTGCGTGACCGACAGGAAGGAGCCCATCTTCAGCTGTTCGATCTGGCGCTGGTCGAGGATCTGGGCCTTGAGCTTGAACTCGCGAGCCAGTTTGCGAGCCGTTTCACCGAGGTAGGTCGGCGTGCAGATATTGGCCGGCATGTTGCCGAGGTCGCGTGCAAGATCGCAGCCGTTGGCGACGGCCTCAGCCCTGGCAAGCGCGGCCTTGAGCTGCCGAAGGCGATCGGCGCCACCGGCGAGCGATACCTTGGCCAGGCGCGGCGAATCGGTGGGCTTGATCGACTTGTAGGTGTCGAACCGGTAGTGGACGGTGCGTGCCGCCATCACTTCCTGCTCGACCAGCCACTCGGTATCCTGGTCGCTGACCGGTGCCTGAGCCAGCAGGCTCGTCGCGTCGTTGCTGCCGAGCGAGCCCGCCTTGCGGTACGCGGCCTTCGCCGCCTCGACGAAGTTCTTCGCGCTGGCCTTGTTCTCGCTGCCCAGCGACACGAGCAGGACGCGCTGCGCGGGCTCGTTCGTGTGAAGGAGCAGCCACGAGCCCGCCGACTCGCCGAGGTCCTGTGTCTTCAAGGCGGCGTCGATGGCGGCCGTCATCGGTCGCGAGAGCGCCGTGTCGTCGGCACGTTTGCGGCCGAGTACCGGCACGATCAGGCAACCCGTCTTCAGCTTGTCGATCGGCAAGGGCTTTATGCTAAATTGCATTCGGTACTCCGGGTCTGGGATCAGTCACGAGTCATTGGCCAATCACGAGTGTCGTTTGGCGCAGCGCGTGTTGCGCGGGGTTTCGTGGTTCGCAGGTACTGAAGTCGGAGGCATCGGTCAGTGCCACTGGCGCTTTTCGACGTCGGGGATCCACAGTAGCCACCGGTTTCATGTGCACATTGCGCCACGGCAACGCGCACCAGGCCATTGGCCGGCCAATTATAGCCATCGCGCGCTGTCGATTCGGCCCGCCTCGAATCGCCAACCGCTTTTTCCGGACGACCCGATGCTTTTCTCGAAAGCGCTCAAGCGCGAATTGCGCAGCATTGCCGGTATCGTCTTCGCCGTCCTGTTCACGATCATGATCACCACGAGCCTGGTGCGTTTTCTGGGACGTGCCGCCGGCGGGCGGGTGGACTCGGCCAGCGTTCTGCCGCTGATCGCGTTCTCCGCTCTCAACATTCTCGGGCCACTGCTCGTCCTGACGTTGTTCGTGGCCGTGCTCATCACATTGACGCGTGCCTGGCGCGATTCCGAGATGGTGGTCTGGCAGGCATCGGGGCAGAGCCTGGCGGCATGGATTCCGCCGGTCCTGTCGTTCGCCGCCCCGGTCGTGGTTCTTGCGGGCCTGATCTCGTTCGTGCTGGCGCCATGGGCGAATGGTCAGATCGCCGAGTATCAGCAGCGGTTCGAGAATCGCGAAGACGTCTCGATGGTGGCCGCCGGGCAGTTCCGGGAATCACGCAGTGCCGAGCGGGTCTTCTTCGTCGAGTCGCTCAATGACGCGAAGACCGAAGTGAAGAATGTGTTCGTCACACAGCAGCGCGATGACGGCCTGGTCGTGGTCGTCTCGCGTCGCGGGCGAATCGAGACGCGTGCCGACGGCGAGCGCTATCTCGTGCTGCTGCAGGGGCGGCGCTATGACGGCGAGCCCCAGGACGCATCGCTGCGGTTGATGGAGTTCGAGCGCTACGGGCTTCGCATCGAGCCGCGTCCGGTCGTGCAGCCCGACAACTCCAGCAAGTCGAAGAATCTGCTCGAACTGCTCTCGGCGCCGGCGCTCGCGGACCTGGGTGAACTCGTCAAACGGATTGGTGTGCCGATCTCCGCGATTCTCCTGGCGATCCTGGCCATTCCCCTGTCGTCGGCAAACCCTCGCGTGGGCCGCTCGATCAATCTCGTGGTCGCCCTCCTGCTGTACATGGTCTACCTCAATCTCCTCTCACTGGCCCAGGCCTGGGTCGCGCAGGGGAAACTGTCGTTCTGGATCGGTGTCTGGATCGTTCACGCGGGCGCCGCCTTGCTGGCCGCCACGCTGCTCTGGCGCCGCCTGACGCTCTCGTCGCGGATGTTCCCCCCGCTGCGCCGCATGTTCCGTCGCCGCGAGGCTGGCGCATGAGGATTCTGCGCGCCTATTTCGCACGCGAGATACTCGCGTCGGTCGCCTTCGTGCTGTTCGGTTTTCTCGGTTTGTTCACCTTCTTCGATTTCGTTGCCGAACTGGAGGACATCGGCCGCGGCGGCTACGCGTTTCCGCAAGCCGTCGGATACGTGCTGCTCGGCATTCCCAACCACGTCTATGAACTGATGCCGATCGCAGCGCTGATCGGCACGATCTATGCGCTGGCGCAGTTCGCTTCCAATTCCGAATTCACCGCGATGCGCGCCGCCGGGCTTGGCCGCACGCGCGCCTTCGGCGCACTCCTGCGCGTC
>JBGSTN010000674.1:0-2139 GCA_041736455.1 Burkholderiaceae bacterium
GCCCAGGCTCGCTGCGCCGGTTGCGCACCCAGCATGCCGCCGCCGGCGCCACGAACGACGGGCGAATCGTCGACGCGCACAGGTTCACCGCCGATGAAGAAGCTCGCGAAGTACAGGAACTGCCCGATCAGGAATGTCACGCCGCCGCCGATGCGCACCCAGTAGAAGAGCACGAGCTGGTCCTGCGTGGCCATGAAGCTCAGCGCGCCTTCCGTGGGCATGCGCTGCAGCCACACCTGGAGGATGCCGGCACCGGACAGTGCCAGCACCATGATCGCCATCCCGATCGTCATCACCCAGAAGCTCCACATCTCGACGGCCTGCGCCCGCCGGCTGTTGGCGATCCGGCCGCGCAGCGTGGGCATCGCATAGCTGATCAGGGCGATCACGACGAGGACATAAGCCCCGTAGAACGCGAGGTGGCCATGCGCCGCCGTGATCTGCGAGCCATGCGTGTAATAGTTGACCGGACTCAGCGTGTGGATGAAGCCCCACAGACCGGCACCGAGAAAAGCCACCACCGAGGTACCGACCGCCCAGAGCACGGCGGCCTGGTTCGGATGATCCCGCCGGCGACGCTGCACCATGTTGAACGCGAACACGGTCATCATGAAGAACGGAATCGGTTCCATCGCACTGAACACGCTGCCGATCCATTGCCAGTATCCCGGCAGACCGATGAAGTAGAAATGATGGCCGGTTCCGAGGATGCCGGTGATCAGCGCGAACGCGATGATCACATAGAGCCACTTGTCGATCACCTCACGGTCGACGCCGGTCGTCTTCACCAGCACGTACGCGAGCAATGCACCGAGAATCAGTTCCCACACACCCTCGACCCAGAGATGCACGACGAACCACCAGTACATCTTGTCGCGCACGAGGTTGTGCGGATTGACGAAACTGAACAGGAAGAAGAGTGCGAGGCCCCACAGACCCATCAACAACACCAGGCTGATCGAGGTCTTGCGGCCACGCAGCACGGTCATGCTGATGTTGAACAGGAAGCCCAGCATGACGATCACGATGCCGATCTTCGTCGGCAGCGGCTGCTCGAGGAATTCGCGGCCCATCGTCTGCAGCAGATCGTTGCCCGTGAGTTCGGCGAGCTTCGCATAGGGCACGAACAGGTAGCCGAGTATCGTGAGCACGCCGGCGACCAGGAACACCCAGAACAGGATCTTCGCGAGCAGCGGCGAGAACAGTTCGGTCTCGGATTCCTCTGGCACCAGGTAGTAGGCCGCGCCCATGAAGCCGAACAGCAACCAGACGATCAGCAGGTTGGTGTGGACCATGCGGGCCACGTTGAAAGGAATGTAGGGAAAGAACAGGTCGCCGACGACGTATTGCAGGCCGAGCGTGATGCCGAAGATCACCTGCCCGGCGAACAACGCCATCGCGACGATGAAGTAGGGTTTCGAGACCAGTTGACTCTGGTACTTGAGTGTGGAAACGGTCATGTGGTGATCTCCTTCAACCTTCGACGTTGGGCGGCCATTGCTCGGTATTGATCTGGCTGGTCCATTTCAGGAACTCGACCAGGTCGTCGAGCTGCTGCTCGTCGAGATTGAATTGCGGCATCTGGCGCCGCCCCGGAACACCGGTCGGCATGGCCTGCATCCAGGCCTTGATGAAGTCGCCGCCGCGCCGGATGTAGACATTGCCCAGCTCGGGTGCGAAGTACGCGCCTTCACCCAGCAAGGTATGGCAGCCGATGCAATTGCGCGTTTCCCAGATCTTCTTGCCGGCAACGACCGACGGCGTGATCGCCGCGGCATTCGACCGCTCGGGAATCCGACTTTCCGTATCGAAGACGATCACTGCGAACAGCAGCGCGAAGAAGACGCTGCCACCGTAGAACATGTTGCGGGCGGTCTGCTTGGTGAATCCGCCCTGCGCCTGACTCATATGAAGAACTCCATCCCTGACTGGTGGGGATATCCTCGTATTCCTGTCGGAATTGATCCTTGAACCAGGTCAAGGAAGCGCAAACATAGTCACGAGTGTGATCAAGCCGAGTACGATCAGCAGCCAGCCGAGCACCAGCCGCCGCCAGAGCGCCGGCGCGTCACGCAACGCCATGAAGTCGAGCGCGATCAGCGAACCCTTCAACCCCGCCAGCGCGAGCACCAGTGAACT
>JBGSTN010000706.1:0-2041 GCA_041736455.1 Burkholderiaceae bacterium
GGTCGGTGGCAAGTCGCTGAGCCGCACTGGACAGTTCGACAAGTGGCCGTGTCACGCCGCGCGCCGCCACTGCCACCAGGGCACCTACCGCGACAAGCATCAGCCCAAGGTTCAGCAGAAGATGCCAAGGCCACGCAAAGACGTCTTGCGGCGCCCGTCCCTGCAAGCCGAGCCACTGTCCGGAAGACAGTTGCGCCCTGATGTCGAACGCGTAGCTGCCCAGCCGCGGCAGGGACACGAAGCGCAGCCGTGCCTGCGGGCCCATGACTTCCCGAAGATGAACTGCAAGGCCTCCCCCAGGCGAGTACCAGGCCGCCTCCACGAGCGATGCATCTGCTGGCGCGACATCATCGACGACGAGTTGCAGCCGTGGCGTCGACAACGATGCCGCGAGAGCCCGTTGTTCGGGCGCGGGGCGGCCGTCCAGTGTGCGATGGAAGGCCGCGATCCGTTGTGCGACCTCGTGGCTGAGGGCATGGCCGAGTGAACGCTGCTGTTCGGCGAGGAAGATCAGCGCGCCGGCAGCCTGCGCCAGCACCAGGCCAGCCGACATCAGCAGCAGCATGCGACCGAACAGCGTGCGCAGCAACCAGCGCATCAGGCAGTGGCGACTTGTGCGGCGAGCACATAACCTTCGCCCCGCACCGTCTTGATCAGCGACGGATCCTTGCCATCGTCGCGCAACCGCTTGCGCAGTCGACCGACCAGCACGTCGATGCTCCGGTCGAACAGCACCGTCTCGCGGCCGTTGGCCAGTTCCAGCAGCTGGTCACGCGACACCACCCGGTTAGGGTGCTCGAGCAGCACCCGGAGAAGGCGGAACTCGGCACCCGAGAGCGGGACGACCAGACCGTCCGGCCCGGTGGCGTCACGAGTGGCCACGTCCAGCGTCCAACCGGCGAAGCGGAAGCTCCCAATGTCCTCGGGCACGAGATTCGTCGGCAACGCCTTGGCGCGGCGCAGGATGCTCCGAATACGCGCCAGCAGTTCGCGCGGGTTGAAGGGCTTGGCGAGATAGTCGTCCGCGCCCATCTCCAGGCCGACGATGCGGTCGACCTCCTCACCGCGCGCGGTGAGCATCAGCACCGGAAGGTCCGATCGACTGCGCAGCTCTCGGCACAGTGTGAGGCCATCGTCCCCGGGCAGCATCAGGTCCAGCACCACGAGATCGATCCGGTGGGCGTCCAGCGCCTTTCGCATCGCCTTGCCATCGCCGACCGTGGTGACGCGATAGCCGGCCTGGCCGAGGTACTGCTGGACCAGCCGGCGGATCTCGCGGTCGTCATCGACGACCAGCAGGTGTTCGGAAGTGGCGCTCATGTCCTCATGTTTCACCCAGTTCCGCACGCCCCAGCAGCCCGTCGCGCAGGACGAACGGATGGTACAGGGCCGCCACGACGTGCAGTGCGAATTGAGCCCATCGCGCACCTGGTCAGCGGCCCATTCGCTGCCGTGGGCGCGGTATTCGGCATCTCGGAAAGCACGAAGGCTCCAGTGGCGAGCGGAAAGATGATGGCCAGGGTGGCCAGCCAGTGAACGGCAATCTGCGATCGCGCGTACCGGAATGCCGACATGATGAATACTCCAAGCGTGCTGGGATCATGAGCATTCTCGATGGTGCGATGCGCGTCGTCCGGCCGATCGAGTAACACAACGTGTCGAATCGCGGCTTGACATCGAAGGTCACCAAATCGTTCGCCGCCCAGGAGGCAACCCGGGGAAGATGATGTGCCGCCCCAGGTGACCTGCCGTCCCGATCCGTCCTCGCCACACTGTCTACCATGCCCAAGCGCCGGTTCTTTATCGTCATGTTGCTGTTTCTCGCCGTCGCCGCGGGAGGCCTCGGCTACTGGCGGTTCGGGCGCGCCATCGACGTCGAAGTCGACACCGTGCGGCACGGCAGCGTCGCCATGCGCGTGCTGGGTCCCGGAACGATGCAGGCACGCCTGTCGGTGACGCTGTCGGCGCGCCTCAACGCGCAGGTCATCGAAGTCCTTGCCGATGTCGGCGATTCGGTCGCGAAAGGCGCGCTGCTGGTGAC
>JBGSTN010000718.1:0-1744 GCA_041736455.1 Burkholderiaceae bacterium
CCGATGGGCTTCGGCGATTACCAGGTGTCGAACCTGGTCGGGATCGATCCCGAGAATCGCCTGCTTGCGGTCGCCGCGACCCCTGCCCACGGCAACCGGCTGGTGTTCTGCACCCGCGACCGTCAGGCGGCTCGTACCGACCTGATCCGGGCATGCACGGAATTGCGCGACGAAGTCGAATCGGAATCGCTGGTCGTGCGCGGCGCCCACTTCGTGTCCTGCATCGCTCGTGGCGAGGCGCTGTTCGGCGCACGTGGCGCCGAGGCTGAGCTCCTGCAGCACAATCTTGGCGATGTGCCGATCATCGGTTTCTATGCGAATGGCGAGATCGCGCGCGAACGCCTGTATGGCTTCACGGGCGTCATTACCCTGTTCGTCGAACCCGCCTGATCCGGTCTGGCGCGCATGGCGGCGCGAAGAAGCCGCAGCGCATACTTCTAGACGCGCGCATCGAATCGAATGCCCTCGAAGACCTTTCGATTAGAATTGATTCGGTCATACCGTGACTTTCAAGTCATAATCCGAAACAACGGGTCATCGAGAGGCTTTATGCGTATTGCGGTAATCGGATCGGGCATCGCCGGCCTGGCGGCAGCGCGTCGCTTGAGCGTGGGACATCGGGTCACCTTGTTCGAGAGTAGCGATCGCGCCGGTGGTCATGCCCACACGGTCGATGTCGAGCTCGACCGGCAGTCCCATCCGGTCGATACCGGATTCCTAGTCCTGAACGAACGAACCTACCCCAATCTGCTGGCCTTGTTCGCGGAACTGGACGTCGAACTGGCCCGGTCCGACATGTCGTTCTCTGCCTCGATGCTGCCCGACGGGGTCGAATGGTGTGGCTCGACGCTGGCCAGTCTCTTTGCTCAGCCGGCGAATCTGGCCAATCCGCGCTTTCTGCGCATGGTGGCCGATATCCTGCGGTTCAATCGGGCAGCGACGCGGCTCGCCGTTCAGATGGAAAGCCCTGACGCGGGATCTGCCGCAGGCGCTGGCCTGCGCGAGCCGTTGGGCACCTGGCTGACGCGCAATCGTTACGGCTATGGCTTTCGAAACTGGTATCTGCTGCCGATGGCGGCCGCGATCTGGTCGTGCCCGATGGCCACGATGCGTGAATTTCCGGTGGGTTCGTTCGTTCGCTTCTTTCATAACCATGGACTGCTGCAGGTGCGTAACCGGCCGCAATGGTTCACCGTGACCGGTGGCTCACGGCGTTATGTCGAGCGGATCATCGCCGGCCTCGACGATGTTCGTCTCGGCACACCGGTTACCGGCGTTTCACGCGCCCGCTTCGTGACGGCCGGCAAGGTCGATGTGCGTACGCAAGCAGGCGTCGAGGAATTCGATGCGGTCGTGCTGGCGACCCACAGTGCGCAGGCTCTGGCGTTGCTCGACGACCCGGACGAAAACGAATCGGCGCATCTGGCCGCCATTCCGTACCAGCCCAATGCGGCGTGGTTGCATACCGACGCCTCGTTGATGCCGCGCAATCGGGCTGCCTGGGCGGCCTGGAATTACGTGGCCCAGGCCGATCGCGCCGACCAGGATCAGATGTTCGCCGGCGAGCCGCGGGTCTGCGTGACCTATTGGCTGAACCGCCTGCAGCCCTTGCCGTTCGATACGCCGTTGTTCCTGACCCTCAACCCGATTCATGAACCCGCCAGCGGGCGTGTCCTGCAGCGAATCGACTACGAACATCCGGTCTTCGAGCAGGGCGCGATGGCAGCGCAGACCGCGCTCGCGG
>JBGSTN010000738.1:0-2734 GCA_041736455.1 Burkholderiaceae bacterium
CCGTGACCAACCGGGCCGGGGTGCTGCATGCGGCGCCCCGACCCGAGTCGGCGAGCGTGCTCTGGCACCCATCGGTCGAAGTGATGGTCGACAGCGCGATGCAGCATGTGCCGCCACACAAGCTGGTGGGCGTGATGCTTACCGGCATGGGTAACGACGGCGCGGACGCGATGACGAGACTGCATGCGGCAGGCGGCAGGACCATTGCGGAGTCGGCCGAGACAGCCATCGTGTTCGGCATGCCGCAGGAACTCATCGACCGGCGCGGCGCTTCCGTGGTGCTGCCATGTACCGGCATCGCTTCGCAGCTCAACATCTGGCTCAAATAGGGCGCCCGCGGAACTCGCGAGGCTCCCGGGCCGCCACTGGAAGCAGCAATGGGACTGAAGAGATCGGTTGACAAGGCAGCTCTCCACGAGGTTCAGCCGCGACAGTACCCGCGCGACGATACCGGCCTGATCGAGCAGCTGGGCAATATCGACCCGGCGGTTCGCCGATGGGCGGCCCGTGACCTCGCAGCCTTTCCGGAGGCGGCCGACGCAGTCTGCGAACGTCTGCGCGTCGAGCCCGACCCGACGGTGCGTACGGCACTCTTCAGTTGCGTGGTGAAGATGGGAGGGCCCGTCGTCGTGGACGCGATGATCGGGCTGCTGCGCAGCGAAGACGCGAGTCTGCGCAACGGTGCCATCGAGGTGCTGGCGAACCTGCCAGACTCAGTGGCCCCGCACATCGAGAATCTGCTTCACGACAGCGATGGCGACGTGCGAATCTTCACTGTCAATCTATTGGGCGACCTGCGCCACCGGAACGTGCCGATGTGGCTCGATGAAGTGCTGCGACATGAGACCGAGATCAACGTCGTGGGTGCAGCGCTCGAGGTGCTGGTCGAGGTCGGCGGCGCTGAAGCGCTGCCCGCGCTGCATGCGGCACAGCGGCGTTTCGCGGACGATGCGTTCATCAGTTTCTCGGTCGCCCTGGCGATCCAGAGAATCGAGGCTTCATGAGATCCGCCATCCCGTCCGCGCAGCGTGCGATCACCGACGCGGACTTTCAGAAATTCGCCGAGTTCTTCTACCGCAAGACCGGCATCCACTTCGACGAAGGCAAGCGATACTTCGTCGACAAGCGCCTGCTGGAGCGCATCGACGCCAGTGGCGCCGACAGCTTCCGTACCTGGTTCGCCGCGCTGCGCTTCGCGACGGATGGCAACGAGATGCAACACCTCGTCAACGCGATGACGGTGAACGAGACCTACTTCTTCCGCGAGGCCTACCAGTTCGATTGCCTGGTGAACGACATGCTGCGCGAGGTTGCAGCGCGCAAGCCGCCGGGCTCGCGCATCCGGATCTGGTCGATCCCGTCGTCCACGGGCGAAGAACCTTATTCGATCGCCATCTATCTGCTCGAGCGCTGGTCGGGAATCAACGACTACGACGTGGAGATCCTGTCGTCCGACATCGACACTGCGGTCCTCGAGACGGCCGAGCGCGGCATCTATACACAGCGCTCGGTCGCCCAGCTTCCGCATGCCTATCTGCGCAAGTACTTCTCGGAGAGCGACGAGAACCAGTGGCGTATTTCGTCGGACCTGATCGACGCGGTGGAATTCAGTCGGGTCAACCTCTCCGAGCCTGCCGACTTCCGGCGATTCCGCGACATCGATGTGATCTTCTGTCGCAACCTCCTGATCTATTTCGACGACGTGTCACGTCGTCTCGCCGCGGACGCCCTGTTCGACACGCTGCGACCGGGTGGTTTCATCTGTCTCGGACATTCGGAATCGATGAGCCGAATGTCTTCGCTCTATACCGTGCGCCGCTTTCCTGACGCCATGGTCTATCAAAAGCCACTGGAGGCCTGAGCATGAACCGGATACTCGTCATCGACGACGCCGCCACGGTGCGCATGTATCACCGCGCCATCCTCGATGGCGCCGGCTGGCAGACCGACGAAGCGACCAATGGCGTCGAGGCGCTGGAGCGCGTGCAATCGCAGGAGACGGACCACGCGTTCGACCTCTACGTGGTCGACGTGAACATGCCGCGTATGGACGGCTATCGGTTCGTGCGCGAGCTGCGCAAGCTCGACGCCCGCCACCAGGCACCCGTGATGATGATCTCCACCGAGTCGCGCAACGCGGATGCGAGCAGCGCGTTCGACGTCGGCGCCAACTGCTACCTCGTGAAGCCGGTCCGCCCCGCCGACCTTCTGCTGAATGCGGCACTGCTGCTGGGCGAACACGACACGGCCCTGAGCGCCGCGAAAGGATGCGAAACATGAACCAGGCCGACCTGCTCGATCAATTCGTGATCGAGGCGCGCGAGTGCCTCGAGAGCATCGGTTCCCGGCTGCTGGAGGTCGAGCGCGATCCGACCAATACCGACCTGCTGAACGACCTGTTCCGATCCGTTCATACGCTCAAGGGAAACTGCGGACTTTTCGAGTTCAAACCGCTGGAACGGGTGATGCATGCGGGTGAAGACCTGCTGGACCGGGTTCGCAACGGCTCGCGAGGCTACAGCAGTGAAATCGCCGATGTCCTGCTGGGCGCAATGGACTTCAGCGCGCGCTTGATCGATCAGATCGAGCGGACCTGGCGCATCGCCGACGGCGAGGAGGCCCAGTCGCTTCAACACGCGACTTCACTGCGCGCTCTTCTGGGTGACACTGCCGCACGCGACGGTCTGCCCGAATCGATCGCCACAGTGGGTGCGGCGCCGCCGCGGACCGAAGG
>JBGSTN010000742.1:0-4615 GCA_041736455.1 Burkholderiaceae bacterium
GCGTAGTGGAAATGCCGGCCGGTGCAACGGTGCCGACCTGAGCACCGGATGATCTGAAAACCGGCGAGCGGGACACCGGCGAGCGGGACACCGGCGAGTCGCCGGCCAGGCGGGACGATCAGGCGCCGCGAGCGTTTGCGACGAAATCCTTGTACCACTGGCCCGAGAGTTTCATCGTGCGGGCCTGTGTCTCGAAATCGACATGCACGATGCCGAACGGGTGCGTGTAGCCGGCGCCCCATTCGAAACTGTCCATCAACGACCAGATGAAATAGCCGCGCACATCTGCGCCGGCAGCGATCGCGTCGTGCATGGCCTGCGTGTACTCGGTGAGATACCCGACGCGCCTCGTATCGAGAATTCGACCTTGCGCATCAGGTTCGACGGCACCGCCGCAGCCATTCTCGGTGACATAGACCGGCAGACCGTAGCGCTTGCTGGCCGCAATCAGGTCGTCACGGAAAACCTCCGGATGATCGATGGGGCCAGGGCCGGTGCGAGTCGGATCCGGCGGCGGGTCGCCCCAGGCGAATCCCCAGACAGAGGCGGGCTCGGCCCGCGCATAGATCGGCCCGTAGTGATTGAAGCCGAACCAGTCGATCGGTTGGCAGATGCGGGCCATGTCGCCGGCGCAGACCCACGGGGCGATCATCTCGGCGATCGGATCCGGGTAGGCCGCGTGAAGTTGCGCATCTGGGAAGACCTTGTTCCAGTGGACATCGAGCAATTCGGCGGCGAGGCGGTCCGGTTCGCTCGGCGTACAGGGCGAAACGCTCTGGAGGTTGTGAATGGCGCCGATGCTGGCGTTCTTCACGTGGGTCCGGATCACATCGACGGCGGTGCCGTGTGCAAGGTTCACATGATGGATGGCGCGCAGATGCGCTTCACGATCCTTCTGACCCGGAGCGGCCCAGTCCATCGCATAGCCGAAAAGCGTGAACACGGCGAACTCGTTGAACGTGACCCAGTTCTTGACGCGGTCGCCGTAGCGTTGCGTGACGAGGGCAGTGTAGTCGGCGAACCAGCCGGCACTGTCGCGATGCGTCCAGCCGCCCCGGTCCTGGAGCGCCTGCGGAAGATCCCAGTGATAAAGGCAGACCCACGGCGTGATGCCGGCGTTCAGCAGTTCGTCGAGCAGTCGATCGTAGAAAGCCAGTCCCTGCGCGTTCACGCGTCCGCGACCCTCGGGTAGAATGCGCGGCCACGCCAGCGAGAAACGATAGTCGTCGATGCCCAGCTCGCGAATCAGCGCGACGTCTTCCTTGTACCGGTGGTAGTGGTCGCAGGCGATGTCACCCTTGCCGCCATGTGCAACCTTGTCCGGTAGTCGGCAGCGCGTATCCCAGATGCTCGCGCCCCGACCGTCATCGTTGACGGCTCCCTCGACCTGGAAACTCGATGTCGAGACACCCCACACGAAATCGCGCGGCCAGAGCAACTGGTTGGAGGTCGCCTTGTTCTGCCTGGTCTTGTCCGACATGGTTGTTTGCCTCTATGGCTTATGACACGGGGGGAGGTTCCGCTGCAGTCGGATCGTCCGGGGACACCGCCGCGCGTGTATCGTGGCTCGGGATTATCATCGACTCCCCCTGGCCCTGTCGACGTCAGTGTCGACGATAGGACGCAAATACCACCATGGTTGAGGCCAGTTGACGCAGATCAATGCTCCGGGACCGGCTCGTGCCTAGACTCACCGAATGTCCCCGAACCTGGATTCGCATGCCCGCCGCTGATCAGTCTTCGAGCGAGCGGGGTCAATTCGCATCGCTTCCAAGTTGGCGGCTGCGAGATCGAAGCCTGCTGCCTGTCGTGCAGGGCGGCATGGGTATCGGCGTTTCCGCGCATCGGTTGGCCGGATCGGTTGCCGGGACCGGTGCTCTGGGCACGATCTCCAGTGTCGATCTGCGCCACCTTCATGCCGACCTGCTCACCGAGTCCGAAGGCACTCGCGACAAGGCCTTGATCGACCGGGTCAATCTCATCGCACTCGACCGCGAGATCAAGGCCGCGCTGAAGTTGGCCGATGGGCAGGGTGCAATTGCGGTCAACGTGATGAAGGCCGTCGCTGCGCATGCCGATTACGTCCGTCAGTCCTGCGAAAGCGGTGCCAATGCGATCGTGATGGGTGCCGGGCTGCCGATCGATCTTCCCGAGATGACCAGTGACTTTCCCGCCGTCGCCCTGATTCCGATCCTGTCCGACGCACGTGGCATCGCCATCGTCCTGAAGAAGTGGATGCGCAAGAACCGGTTGCCGGATGCGATCGTCATCGAGCATCCCAGACATGCGGGCGGTCATCTGGGTGCCACACGATCCGAAGAGATCAATGATCCCCGGTTCAACTTCGAGCCGGTGCTTGACGCGACCGCGACGCTGATGAAGGGGCTGGGGCTCGAGCGCGAACGGATTCCCCTGATCGTCGCCGGTGGCATCAACAGTCATGAGCAGGTACGCGGGCTGATCACCGCTGGCGCCGCGGCGGTGCAACTCGGTACACCTTTCGCGGTGACCACCGAAGGCGACGCCGACGCACGCTTCAAGAAAGTACTCGCCGATGCCAAACCGGAAGACATCGTCACCTTCATGAGTGTTGCCGGGTTGCCGGCCCGCGCGGTGCTGACGCCCTGGCTGCGCAATTACCTCGGGCGGGTCGAGGCATTGCAGGCACATGCAAAGGCCGATCCGCGCCGCTGCGTGCCCGGATTCAATTGCCTGACCTCGTGCGGTCTGCGCGATGGCATCGCCAGTGCCGGGCAGTTCTGCATCGACACGCGTCTGGCGATGGCGTTCAAAGGCGACGTGAAGAAAGGGTTGTTCTTCCGTGGCAACGAGCGGTTACCCTTCGGGAATGCCATCCGTCCGGTTCGCGAGCTCATCGACTACCTGCTGACGGGTAGGATGCCTGATCCTCTGCCTACGGCCTGAGCACTCGCAACGGGCTGCGGGCCCGTTTCCCACGATCAGCCCGTCGCGGGTGTCGACACTCCCCGACACCCGAATGTCACCTGGCGACGATCAACACGTTACCTGAGTGATAATCACGGGCTTGTGCAATGGCACTGCGGTGCAAAAAGGAAGAACTCATGGGATTGCTGACTGGCAAGAAGATCCTCATCACGGGTCTGCTCAGCAACCGGTCCATCGCCTATGGCGTGGCCGGCGCAGCTAGCCGCGAAGGGGCCGAACTGGCGTTTACCTATCAGAACGAACGGTTCGCGCAACGCGTCAGTGATCTGTCCGCGCCGTTCGGCTCGAGTATCCTGCTCCCCTGCGATGTCTCTGACGATGGTCAGATCGAAAGCCTGTTCCAGCAACTGGGCACCAAGTGGGACGGTCTCGATGGTCTCGTGCACAGCATCGCCTATGCGCCACGCGAGGCGCTGGCCGGCGATTTCCTGGAGGGCCTGAACCGCGAGGCGTTTCGCATCGCACACGATATCAGTGCCTACAGTTTCCCGGCACTCGCGAAGGCAGCGCGCCCGATGATGAAGGGTCGAGGCGGTTCGCTGGTCACCCTGTCCTATCTCGGGGCCACGCGCACGATGCCGAACTACAACGTGATGGGCCTGGCCAAGGCCAGTCTCGAGTCGTCCGTGCGTTACCTGGCGTCATGCCTGGGCCCCGAGGGCATCCGCGCCAATGCCGTTTCTGCAGGGCCGATACGTACGCTTGCAGCGGCCGGTATCGGCGATTTCGGCAAGCTGTTGTCATACAACGAGCGCCATGCTCCCTTGCGGCGCAATGTCACGATCGAAGAAGTCGGCAACGCCACGATGTTCCTGCTTTCCGATCTCGCCAGTGGCATCACGGGCGAAGTCATGTTCGTGGATGGTGGATTCAATACCACCGCGTTGGGCAGCGCCGATGAATCCTGATGGCCGGTGGCTGCGCCACCTGACCGGACGAACATGATCGACACGCCGGTCAGCGATTCCGCTTCGGGCACCGCGCCGGCGACGATTCGATGGGATGATTCAGGCACCGCCGGACACGCGCGCTGGCGTTCGGAGCGCGGGGCGCCACCCTCCCGACGCGTGATCGTCGTCGACGATACCCTCACGGCCGATACGGCATTCCGTCATGCCTGCGAGGGCACCGGCATGCTTTGGCGAGGCGACTTTCAGAATGCGCGCCAATTGCTGCAGGCACTCACGAGGCGGCTGGAAAAGTCGCTGGTCAAGCGCGGCAAGGCACCGGACAAGAACGCTGTCGCAAACGATCCCCACGCGCTGTTCAACCGGCATCGTCAGTTGCAGGCACATAGTGCGCGCGTACTGGGCCAGTTGCTGATTCCGATGACCAGCAACTACCGCATCGACCTGCGTCGCGCGCCGGACGTCTGCCAGGCGTGTATCGCCGCCTGGGGGCCGCCGGACGAAGAGGGCGACGGCGCGCCCGCAGACAACGGTTCCGTCGTGTCGCTGCGCGAACTGCTTGGCATCGTCGGCGCGTGGGAGTGGCGGCGCAAGGGTATCGAGGTTCACGAACTCGGTGCTCCACCCGGCAATCGCATCCATCCCCATTACGGCGTCTTCGCGCCCATTCGAACCGAGTACACGGCACTGGTCGCAGCGGCGCCGTTGCCCATGGGTGCAAAGATCGATGTCGCCTGGGA
>JBGSTN010000294.1:0-1624 GCA_041736455.1 Burkholderiaceae bacterium
GACGGCCGCCTGCCGCGCCCAGGCCAGCGTTCGTGCCGTGATGATGACGCGCGTCGCCTTCATGCCGAAGGCTTCGGCGAAGGTGTCGTCGATGATCACGCCATTGCGCTCGGGCAAGGTATTCAACGCTTGAACACCGAACGGGAACAGTCATGCGTGAAGAGTCTCATCCCATGGCCACACTGGCAGACCTCGTCGTCGCTGATCGCGAAGTTCGTCGCCTGAAGTGTCTGTGTCCGGTCGAACCAGTCGTCCACCTCGGTCACGATGCCCGGTTCGTAGTGCGGCTGGACACGATGCAGGTTGCCGATCACCGTGCGCACGATTCGACCGTTCTCGACGATGCGCATGCCATCCTTGTAGACGAAGACCGGGCTGGCGAACATCTGCTCGCGATCGGCAGACTCGCGATAGGCCACCAGATCGGCCATCGCCCCTTCGCCGAGATGGCCACGATCGGCAAGACCCAGGATACGCGCGGGGCCGGCGCGCGTCATGATCGCTATCTCGTCGAGCGTGTATTCGCGTTCCATCCCGCGCAGCGGACTGACTTCGCGAACCGCGTCGGGCAGCGCATCGAACTGCCGGTTGCGGAAATCACGATCCATCAGCAGCCGGATCAGGCGCGGATAGCTCGTGAACGGCGCGCCGTTGGGGTGGTCGGTCGTCAGGAAGATGCGCCACGGATCGCGCACGGCGAGAAAGAGTTCGAGCCCGATCGTCCATTGCAACGCATTGACGAAGCTCGTATCGCGATAGCGGAACGGCACGACGCCGCAGCCGGCATCGCATTCGATGTCCATCAGGATCGATCGTTTGGGATCGGCCAGTGAGGCGGCCCGGATCTGCGCCTGGGAATCGCCCGAAGCAGTGACCGTGCGTCCGAACATGATCTGACCGATATCGATGCTGACCGTTTCATTCGCGTTGACCGCCTCGGCGATTCGCTGCGCCTCGGACGAGAACTTCTTCGGGCCGTCGCGACCGTAGCTGTGGAACTGGACATGAGTGAGATGGATAGGCAGTCCTTCTGCCGCTGCGATCGTGGCGAGGGTGCTCTCGACATTGCCGGGAACGCCCAGATTGCTTGCATGGATGTGCAACGGATGCGGAACGCCGAGATCGTGCAGTGCGCGCGCCAGCGTCCTGATCACCTGCCTCGGTGTGATCCGATAGTGCACGTGCAGATCATCGACATCGAGCGTGCGCTGATTGAACTTGAACGCGCTGATGCCACCCGGATTCACCACCTTGAGGCCCACGGCCTGCGTGGCGCAAAGTGTCCAGGCAACATAGTCGTTGATGACCGCCTGCTCGCGTCCGCTGGCCAGCAGCGAGAACAGCAGATCATCGTTGCCCAGCATCGCATAGGCACCGTGGTCGACCATCGGAATGTCGCCCATCTCCAGGTGCGCCTGGCGGGCATTGGCGGGCAGCATCGCCGGTTCGAAACAGGCCGTGTACCCCATCTCGGCATAGCGGTAGCCGGTGATCGCACAACTCGGCGCGACGCCACCGACGCCGCCACGCATCAGCCCTGCGGGCGGACTCGCGTGGCGCTGATGGTCTTCGATCATCAGCATCCGCGCGAGGTTGACCTTGCCGCCGCCGATGTGCGTGTGCA
>JBGSTN010000820.1:0-3096 GCA_041736455.1 Burkholderiaceae bacterium
GTTGTTCGCGGCCGCCGATGAATCATCGTTGCCCATGGGTTCGTTTCGATCCGAACCCATGGGTGGCTTCGCCGAAGGCATGCTGGCGTCGCCGATGCCCGTCACGTTCAGTGGCCGGACGACCCCGACGCACCGATACCGGTCTCGGAACGCACCTGCTGGGCAATGAAGCCATCGCGGTCGATCCGGGCACGCTTGGTGCGATCGATCATCGAGAACAGCCAGATACTTACGAAGGCGATCGTCATCGAGAACAGTGCCGGCGAGGTGTAAGGGAACCAGGCCGATCCTTTCGGATTACCCAGCGTCGCTTCCCAGACCGAGGGAGACACCACGGTCAGTGCGACCGACGAGATCAGACCGAGGAAGCCACCGATCACCGCGCCCTTGGTCGTGCAGTCCTTCCACAGCACACTCATCAGCAGGACCGGGAAGTTGGCCGATGCCGCGATCGCGAAGGCCAGGGACACCATGAACGCGATGTTCTGCTTCTCGAAAGCAATGCCCAGCACCACCGCGACGATGCCCAGGATCACGGTCGTGATCCGCGACACGCGCAGTTCGCTCGCGCTGTCTGACTTGCCGCCTTTGACCAGCGTCCCGTAGAGGTCATGCGAGACCGCTGAGGCGCCGGACAGCGTGAGGCCGGCAACCACGGCAAGAATCGTCGCGAAGGCCACCGCCGAGATGAAGCCGAGGAACACGTTGCCGCCGACCGCATTGGCCAGGTGGATGGCCGCCATGTTGCCGCCACCGAGCAGTGCGCCCTTGCTGTCGAGATACACCGGATTGGTCAGCACGAAAGCGATCGCGCCGAAGCCGATGATGAACGTCAGGATGTAGAAGTAGCCGATCCACGTCGTGGCCCACAGGACCGACTTGCGCGCCTGCTTCGCATTCGGCACGGTGAAGAAGCGCATCAGGATATGCGGCAGTCCGGCCGTACCGAACATCAGCGCCATGCCGAAACTGATCGCCGAGATGGGATCCTTCACGAAACCGCCGGGTCCCATGATCGCGAATCCGTCCCTCGCCGCGACATCCGGCGCCTTGCCGGCAGCCAACGCCAGGTTGGTCTTGATCTCGATCGACTTGGCGAACATCGCCTCGATGGAGAAGCCGAACTCTCGCAGCACCATGAAGGCCATGAACGTCGCCCCGCCCAGCAGCATCACCGCCTTGATGATCTGCACCCAGGTCGTTGCCGTCATGCCGCCGAACAGCACGTAGACCATCATGAGTGCGCCGACGATCACGACCGCCATCCAGTAATCGAGGCCGAACAGCAACTTGATCAACTGACCCGCACCCACCATCTGCGCGATCAGGTAGAACGCGACCACGACCAGCGTACCGCTCGCGGCGAAGATGCGAACCGGTGCCTGCTGGAATCGGAACGCGGCGACGTCGGCGAACGTGAACTTGCCCAGGTTGCGCAGCCGCTCCGCGAGCAGGAACGTGACCACCGGCCAGCCCACCAGGAAGCCGATCGAGTAGATCAGTCCGTCGAAGCCGCTGGCCATCACCGCGGCCGAGATACCGAGGAACGAAGCGGCCGACATGTAGTCGCCCGCGATCGCCAGCCCGTTCTGGAAGCCGGTGATACCGCCGCCGGCCGTGTAGAAATCAGATGCGCTCTTGGTCTTTGCAGCCGCCCACTTCGTGATCCACAGGGTGAACAGCACGAAGGCGCCGAACATGCCGATCGCCGTCCAGTTGGTGGGCTGCTTTACTGCCTGGCCCAGGTCGGCGCCAGCCGCGTAGGCGGCCGAACCGATCGCGGCGATCATGGCTGCCATCACGATCGTCGGAAGAATGCTGCGGTTCATCACAGAACCTCCTTGCGGATCTGTTCTGTCAGCCCGTCGAATTCCCGGTTGGCTCGTTGCACGTAGTACGCGGTGATCACGACCGTGAACACGATCACCCCGAGGCCGATCGGCATGCCCCAGGTCATCACGCCCTCGCCCATTCGAGTGGCGAGAAGTTCCTTGTCGAAGGCAACGAGCAGAATGAAGCCGTAGTAGGCGATCATCATCAGCAGCGTGAGTATCCACCCGAAGCTCGTGCGCTTGCGCTTGAGCTCCTGGTAGGCAGGAAGACGCGCGATGCGCGTCGATAGGTCGTCGTTCACTGGGTGGTCTCCTTGTTCAAAGCATTCGGAAGCCGCCGATCGCACCCGAAAGTTCAGGTTCGATCTGCTGGCCCGCTGTTGGCGTCAAGAGGATCGGAGCCGGGCTCCTTCCTGCCTAGAGATTGGTCTGGATCTTTGCTGCAGATACTACCGCGCTGGTTTTGGCAGATAACGAGCAGCCGAATTTCCAGGTCGGGTAGCGTCGCGCATTGGCGGTTCGATGATGATGATGCGGATGTCTGACTCCGGCGTCGTGAGTTGAGTATGCGCTGAAACGAACGTCGAACTGCGCCGCCATTGTCGGCCGCCTCGATCAAGCGCTCCACCGACGAAGGCGCAACAGTTTGCGAATCAGTTGCGGAGGAGATTGCAATGCTTCTTGCTTACTGCACCCTGACGCGACTAATCGAAAGCGTCGACGACGAACCGCCGTCCGAGCATGAAGGCATCGGCCACCAGCACCAGGGGTGCCGGATCGACGTCGATTTCCCGCCGCGAGACCAGTTCACCGAATCGTCGATAGATCGCCGCATACTCGTGGTCGGAACCATCGATCCGCGTCTCGCCGTCGACCACGAGAACGGCGCCGCCGCGCAAAAGCACCATTTCTCCCTCCTGCGCCTGCACGCGGATCGACCATGTCTGCTCTCCCGACTGCCGCCAGTCGAACTCGGCCACCCCCGGAACACCGCTCGCCAGCACCTCGAAATGCAACGTGGCCGCGATCGGCGTGGCGCGATTGGCGGGAAACTGCAGATCCGCCGCCTGGACGCGCAGACTGCCGGGGAACAGGTGCGACAGCAGCGACAACGCGTTGATGCCCGGATCGAACACGCCGAGGCCGCCTGGCGCCCAGATCCATTCCTGGCCCGGATGCCACCGGCGGACATCCTCCTTCCAGGTGACCGAGATCGAACGGATCGTCTTGTCCGCGAGCCACGCCCGTGCGGCCTCGACGCCGT
>JBGSTN010000834.1:0-1902 GCA_041736455.1 Burkholderiaceae bacterium
CGGCAGCGCCGCCGCGCGTTGCGTGCGATTGAGCGCTGTCACGAGCCGCATCATCCGCAGACTTAATCGCTGGCCCAGACCCGGCGGCCATCGCAGCGAGTTCCAGATGAAGACCGGATACCTGGCAGCACGCAGCAGCGCCAGCAGTCGTCGCGCCGCCGCAAGATCGGTCCGGCCGGCCAGGTGTTCCGACAGTTCGCGTTGCCCGTCCTTCCCACCCTGCTCGATCAGCATCAGCACCGTACCGATCAATTCGAGCATCGCGTCGAGTTCACCCGGATGTTCGAACACGATCGGCAGGCGAGTGGCCTGCGACGACCCGAGCAGGATGCAGGCACGCGGCGCACCGGCCGCCGGATCGTCGGCCAGGAATTCGCCGAGCGGCGCGAGGATGCGCTCCTCGAAACGAGGGAAAGGCGCGAGTGGCTCGCCACCCACGAAGACGACAAGATCGGCGCGATTGCGCACTTCGGACAGCGTCGTCAGCTGGCCACCGTGTTGTTGCAGCGGAACCAGGTTGACCATCCGGGCGGCACCATTCAGATGGTCGGTCTGTGCGCCGCAGAATTCAGCGAGATCCAGCGCGGCACGCACACCGGCCACGTCGGTGACCAGGCCGCCGAAGAGCGGTCGCCCGGCCGCTGCGAGCAACGCAGACGCGCGCTTGACGATCGGGTCTTCGCGCAGGTCGGACGGCGCCGCACGCGCAACGGGGTCTGAGACAGTGGATGAATTCGATCCGTTCGATCCGTTCGACCCGTTCGATGCACAGGACGACGACTCGGACCGACGCGCCGCGAAACCGCGAACGGCACGTTCGCATGGCAGCGGTACGAATGACTCAGGATGAGACAGACCGGGCGCGTGGGAAGCCCCTGCGATGTGCGCCGCCCGATCGGTCGCCAGCACACCGTCGACGATTCGATTCGTCGAATCCCGCGCAGGGACGACGAACCGCAGCTCTCCGGATTGCGACCGATCATCCCGCAAATCGTCACAGAGCAAGCTGCAGAATGGGCAAACCACCGTGGCGTTCATGGCCCGATCATAGCAGCAGCAATCCGGCGCCCGGCGGTTTGAAATTGCGCGTGGCTTGTTGCATGATGACGCATGCCCAGCTCCGATCAAGAGACAACCGTGAGTCGCTTTCAGCGCATTCACGTCGTGACACCAGGCCGACTGCATCTGGGTTTCATCGATATGTCCGGTGCGAGTGGACGCCGCTTCGGCAGCGTCGGCCTCACGGTGGCCGGTCTCGATACCGAGGTCGCGCTGCAGACCGCCGATGGCCCCGGGCACGAGGTCGAAGGACCCGCCGTTGCCGCCACCTACCTGCAGCGTGCACTGGCCATCGTCGGCACACGTGATGCGATGCGCCTGGACGTATTGCGTCAGCCACCGGCGCATGCTGGCTTCGGCAGCGGCACACAACTGGCGTTGGCGATCGGGTCGGCCGTGCTCGCCTGGGCCGGTCAGGAACACGACGCAACGCGCATCGCGCAGTTCATGCAACGCGGGCAACGTTCGGGGATCGGCGTCGGTGCGTTCGATGCCGGCGGTTTCATGATCGATGGCGGGCACGGGCCGGACACCTTGGTACCGCCGGTCACGGTGCGAATACCCTTCCCGTCCGAGTGGCGAGTCCTGCTGGTGATGGATCAGGCCGATCAGGGCTTGTCCGGTGCGGCGGAAACCGCGGCCTTCGCTAATCTCCCGGAATTCCCGCGCGAGGTCGCATTGCGTCTTGCCCATGGCTTGCTCACCATCGCATTGCCGGCGCTGGTCGAGCGCGATCTGCCGCGCTTCGGCGCCGTCATCTCCGAAGTCCAGGCATGTACCGGCGATCATTTCGCGTCGGTCCAGGGTGGCCGCTTTCGCCGGCCCGGCGTGTCGCGCATGCTG
>JBGSTN010000849.1:0-2559 GCA_041736455.1 Burkholderiaceae bacterium
ATCGACACGCCGAGGCGCTCGGCCAGCACACGCAACGACAGCTTGTCGCCCGGCGAGAACGCACCGCCCACCAGCGAACGATGCAGCGTCTCGTAGACACGAGCACCGAGGGTCACGCCGGCATGGCCTGCATCGGGCTCGACTTCGCAGATCGGAAATTGGCCACCGGCCGCCTGTACCGCGGCGATGCGTGAAACCGAGTCTGGACAGTCGATCGTCATTCCGGCAAGATAACCGTGATCACAGTTTCCGGCAAGCCGGGCAATCTTCAGCGCGCCCGACGTTCGCCTGATCCAGGCGCCGGGCAGATGATGCGATCCATAACGGAGAAGAACATGAGACAGCAGCTGACGAAACAGCAGGCCTCCAGCATTGCCGCGATCGATCGTTCGCGGCGTTCGATCATCAAGGGAGCAGGTGGTGTCGGCGCAGTTGCCGCACTCGGTTTTCCAATGCTGAGCCGCGCGCAATCCGATTCCATCATCATCGGACACCTGACCCCGCGTACCGGATTTCTGGGTCCTCTGGGCGAGTTCGCCGTGATGGCCGCAGATCTTGCCGTCGAGCACATCAACGCCGCGGGTGGCGTGATGGGACGCAAGCTCGAGTTGATCAAGGAAGATTCGGTGAATCCGCAGACCGCGTCGACCAAGGCAGAGCGTCTGATCGAGCGCGACAAGGTGGCCGCCATCGTCGGCGAGATCTCGTCGGCCTCCTGCCTGACGATCGCGCAGGTCGCGCAACGCACGAAGAACCTGTTCATCAACACCGGCGGCAATTCCGATGCGCTGCGCGGGTCGAACTGCAATCGATACATGTTCCATGTCGAGAGCCAGAACTCGATGTACGTGAAGACCGCCGGCAAGGCGTTGCTCGCGCAGGGCATGGTCAAGGACAAGCGCTGGTTCTCGCTCACGGCCGATTACGCGTTCGGCCACGACCTGCTGCGCGTCGCGAAGAAGTTCATGGAAGGCAACGGCGGCAAGTTCGCGGCCGACAAGCTCGTGCCGACCGATGCCACCGATTTCTCGGCGCTGCTGCTCGAAATCCGCAGTGCGAAGCCGGACCTCGTGATCTCTAACCTTGCCGGCAACCAGGTGACGAACTTCCTCAAGCAATACTCGGAGTTCGGGCTGAGCTTTCCGGTCGCAGGTTTCGGCTTCGACACGGCGCTCGCATGGGCTGCCGGCAAGGGCAATTTCGGCGGCATCTGGCCGGTGGTCTGGCACCATCAGATCGACACGCCGGCGAGCAGGAAGTTCGTTGCCGACTTCACCAAGAAATATGGCAAGCCGCCGGAGAACCAGGCCTGGGGCGACTACAACGCGATCCGCATCCTGGCCGCCGCGATGGCCGAGATCAAGTCGACCGAGGCGCCAAAGATCATCGAGCATTTCGAGAAAGGCGCGAAGTTCGACGTGATGAAGACGCGCGAAGCATACTTCCGCGCAGGCGACCACCAGATGATGCACGAGATGTACACGATCACCGCGCTGGCGCCCGAGAAGGTGCGCAATCAGTGGGATCTGTTCAGCTCGTCGGCTGCGGTGCCGTCGGCCAGCGAACCACTGGAGGAGATCTCGTCCACGCCCGAAGAGAACGGCTGCAAGTTCCCGGCCTGATCGCATGAACCTGGTGCTGTTCATCCAGCAACTCGTCAACGGGTTGCTGGATGGTGTGTACTACGTGCTGATCGCGCTCGGCCTGTCGATGATCTTCTCGCTCGGCGGCATCGTGAATCTCGCGCACGGTGCGTTCTATGCGATCGGCGCCTATCTTTCGGTGGTACTGCTGCCGCATCTGGGCTTTTCCGGCGCACTGATCGCCTCGCCGCTGCTGGTTGCCCTGCTGGGCATCCTGATCGAGCGCGTCCTGTTCAGGCGCTTCTATCGTGCCGACCCGATCCTCTCCCTGCTGCTCACCTTCGGTCTCGCGATGATCGCCGAACAGGCCTTGCGCATGATCTTCGGCGCGCCCCCGATCTCGGCCGCCATTCCTCAGGCACTGAAGGGCCAGGTGATCGTCGGTGATTTCATCTACTCGTACTACCGGACGGTCCTGCTCGCGATCGCCGTCGCCTGCATCGTCGCGCTCTGGTTCCTGTTGAACAGGACAGCGTTCGGCCGCGTCGTCCGCGCCGGCGTCCAGGACCCCGACATGGTCGGCGCACTGGGCATTTCGCTGAGCCCGTACATGATGGCGGTCGCAGGCATCGGCATCGGTCTCGCAGGCCTTGCCGGCGTGCTGCTCGCCCCGATCTATACCGTGCATCCGGCAATGGGCCAGGACATCATCACGCCGGCGTTCGTCGTCTGCGTGATCGGCGGACTGGGTTCTTTCTGGGGCGTCGTGGTGGCTGCGCTGCTCGTCGGGCTGATCAAGGGAACGATCACCGGCCTGGGCTATCCGCAGCTTTCGATTGCCGGCATCTATTTCGCGATGCTGCTCGTACTGCTGTTCCGGCCGCGCGGGTTGTTCGGCGAACGCATCCACCGATTCGAATGAGCAACGGACCCACGCCATTCGATGCCGGCGACACGCCGGGCACCATGCCTGGGC
>JBGSTN010000854.1:0-1981 GCA_041736455.1 Burkholderiaceae bacterium
GTCACCAAGGCGCATATCGACCTTCCCGAGATTCGCACGGCCATCGCGTTCCAGCGGCTCGCGCCCGATGGCAGCGTGCTGCTCGACAACGGCTCGGTCGTCGTCACCAAGATAGCCCTCGAACCCGTGTGGCACCTGCCCGGCGTCGCCCGACGTTTCGGTTGCAGCGAGGCCGACCTGCGTCGAGCGCTGTTCGAGGAAACCGGAGGCATGTATCCGGAGCTGGTCACGCGCAGCGACCTCGAGGTGTTTCTGCCGCCGGTCGGGGGCCAGACGCTCTACATCATCGGCGACCCGGCCGCGCTGTCCGATCCCTCGATTCCACTCACCGCGCGCGTCCACGACGAATGCAACGGTTCGGATGTCTTCGGGTCCGACATCTGCACCTGCCGGCCCTATCTCACCCATGCGATCGAGGAGTGCATTCGCGGTGCGCAGGCCGGTGGTGTCGGTCTGGTCGCATACAGCCGCAAGGAGGGCCGGGCGCTGGGCGAAGTGACCAAGTTCCTGGTCTACAACGCCCGCAAGCGACAGGAGGGTGGCGATTCGGCCGACAAGTATTTCCTGCGTACCGAGTGTGTGGCAGGTGTTCCCGACATGCGCTTCCAGGAGTTGATGCCCGATGTCCTGCATTGGCTGGGCATCACGTGCATCCATCGCCTGGTGTCGATGAGCAACGACAAGTACGACGCGATCACCGGATCCGGCATCACCGTGCTCGAGCGGGTGAAGATCCCCGATGCGCTGGTCCCGGCCGATGCCCGGGTCGAAATCGAAGCCAAGCTGGCCGCGGGTTATTTCGCCGATGGCGGCCTGGTGCCGGATGCCGAACGACTCGCCAGCGTGCGAGGCCGAGGATTCACGCGATGACTGCCGAGAATCTGCTCAGTGCGCGCACGATCCGCGAGCGTTGCCTGAACATCACGACCGCGGTTGCAGACGGTCGCTCACCGCATTTCCGCATCAGGCGAGATCTTCTCGATACGGCGGCGCAGTGCGTCGCCGACCTGACGCGCACGCGCTTTCCGGACGGCAGGATTCCCTATCACAGCCGTTGGCGGCATTTCGAAGCGGGCGGCGTCGACCGCAGCGCGGAGCTCGACCGGAAACTCGTCGACGTATTCGGTTCGCCGTCATCGGTCGAGATCGCACGCGCACGCATCGATCTCACCGTGGTCAGTGTTCTGCTCGATGCCGGCGCCGGTGACCGCTGGCGATTCCACGACAGCCGCAACGGCCTCGATCTGGCTCGTTCGGAGGGCCTGGGTGTGGCCAGCTTCAGGGCGTTCATGGGCGGCGCTTTCTCGTCGCGTCCCGAAGACCCGTGCCGGGTCGACGGAATCGCCTTGCAGAAGATCGATGCGAACGCCCTCGCCCATGTCTTTCAAGCGCATGGCGACAACCCGCTGGTCGGCCTCGAACATCGTGTCAAGTTGCTGAATCGTCTCGGTGAGGTGATGTTGCGTGACCCGGCCCGGTTCGGTCCCGATGCGCGCCCGGGAGAGATCTTCATCCGTCTGACCGACAAGGGACGGCGGACAGAATTGAGCGCGGCCGACATCCTGCATGCGCTGCTCACCGGCCTCAACGACATCTGGCTCACCGGTCAGCAATTGCAGGGTGCCGCGCTGGGGGATGCCTGGCGACACCGGTTCGCCGGCGGAACGGGCCCGGGCGCCGGCTGGGTGCCTTTTCACAAGCTCACCCAATGGTTGACCTACTCGTTGTTCGAGCCGTTCGAACGCTCGGGCGTGAAGATCACCGGCCGTGACGAATTGACCGCCTTGCCCGAGTATCGCAACGGCGGATTGCTGATCGATACCGGTGTGCTGGAACTGATCGATCCGGCGCTCGCCGAGAAACCGCAGCGGCCCGGTGACGAAGCGATCATCGAATGGCGCGCGCTGACCGTCTCGCTGATCGACGAACTCGCCCCGTCGATCCGCGCGCGCCTCGGCGTCGATGCGCAGCAGATGCCGCT
>JBGSTN010000866.1:0-2981 GCA_041736455.1 Burkholderiaceae bacterium
GAGCATGCCGCGGTCGCGGAAGGCCGGTTCAGCTATGCAATCGGCAAACTGGTGCTGTGGTCGCCCGACCCGGGCATCGTCGACGATCGGGGCGAGGTGCTGAAGACCGGTACGTTCGCGCACATCGCCGTGACCAATCCGAAGCTGGCGCCCTATGGCTTCGCGAGCGTCGAGGTGTTGAAGGCCCTGGGTGTTCACGACAGCCTGCAGTCGCGCATCGTGATGGCCGAGAACATCACGCAGGCCTATCAGTTCGTCAAGACGGGCAACGCGCAGCTCGGTTTCGTCGCGTTGTCGCAGGTGCTCGTCGGCGAGCGGATCGAGGGCTCCTTCTGGCGGGTGCCCGAGGCACTCCACACCCCGATCCGCCAGGACGCGGTGATCCTGAACAAGGGCCGGGGCAGGCCTGCCGCCATCGCGCTGATCGACTATCTGAAGGCACACAAGGCGCTTGCCATCATCAAATCCCACGGCTACGACACTCCCTGACCGATGAACCAGGACCACGACACCCCTCGATCGATGAAGATCGCGATTGCCACCCACGCCGACTGGCAGACCGTCAGCGGCCATGCCGGCCAGACCCGCACCTGGCTGCTGTACGACTGCCGGCCCGGCGAGCCCACCCCGATGCCCATGCGAATAGAACTCGACAAGGCGCAGCTGCCGCATCACTTCCACGATGAAGGTCCGCACCCGCTGCATGGCGTCGACATCATGGTCTGCGCCAGTGCGGGTGATGGCTTCGTGCGCCGCATGGGCGGCTGGGGTGCGACGGTGCTGCTGACCGGCGAGACCGAAGCGCAGCTTGCCCTGCAGAAGATTCTCGCCGGCGAAACATTGGCCGACCGGCACTTCGATGTCACGACCGTGCTGTGCAAACTGCGCGATCTCGTTTCGCGCCACTGACATGCCCGCCGTGACCTTCCAGCGCCCGCCCGGCTCTGCCCGGAAGCAGGGCGAACGCGGATCGAAGCCATCGTTCGATTGTCGCGAGCACCTGATGTCGGCGCTGCTCGCCAGGCCGGTGAGCGCGGACATCGGAGCGGATCCCTTGAGTCCGGTGCTGGCGAGCGTACTGGCCGGTCGTTCGTTGCAGCAGGGTGTGCTGCCTGCCGCATTGGGCCTGCCGGAGCTTGCGATCGACACGCTCTGGCAAACCTGGTTTCCCGGTGCGCGACTGGATCTTCGAGACGGTCCGGGCGAGAGCATCGCCGAGCTCGACGATCTGTTGCAGCTGCTGCTCGAGCACCGCGCCGGCTCGAGCAACGCGGAAATCTGGCTGGCGTCCATCGTGTCGTACAGTTGCTGCGGGCGAAACCATCTGTGGCAGGATATCGGCCTCGCGAACCGGGGTGAACTGTCGACACTGATGAATGTCGCTTTCCCGCGGCTGGCCGCATTGAATACCGGCGACATGAAATGGAAGAAGTTCATCTACCGTCACTATTGCAGCCGCGAAGGGATCTACGTCTGCCCGGCGCCCAGTTGCGGCGAATGCACGGACTTCCACAAGTGTTTCGCCCCTGAAGACTGATTTCCCGATGCTCACGTCCGCCGACCTGGCAGCCATCGTGCTGACGATCGAGCTGGCCACGTTGACCACCGTGCTTCTGCTGATCATCGGCACACCGATCGCGTGGTGGCTGGTCCACTCGCGCGCCCGGTTCAAGCATGTGGTCGGTGCGGTGGTGACGTTGCCCCTGGTGCTGCCGCCGGCAGTGCTGGGTTTCTATCTGCTCGTGTTGATGGGTCCCGACGGGCCGGTGGGTCGGGTGACGCAGTGGCTGGGGCTGGGCCTGTTGCCTTTCACCTTTGCGGGGCTGGTGGTCGCCTCGGTCATCTACTCGATGCCGTTCGTGGTCCAGCCGCTGCAGCAGACATTCGCGGCGATCGGTCGACAGCCGATGGAAGCGGCTGCCACGCTGCGCGCTTCGCCACTCGATGCGTTCTTCAGCGTTGCGGTACCGCTGGCGCGACCGGGTTTCATCACCGCAGCAGTACTGGGCTTCGCCCATACGGTGGGCGAGTTCGGCGTGGTGCTGATGATCGGCGGCAACATCCCGGGCGAGACCCAGGTCCTGTCGATGGCGATCTACAACCATGTCGAGGCGCTCGAATATGCGCAGGCGCACTGGCTCGCTGCCGGCATGCTGGTCTTCTCGTTCTCGGTGCTGCTGCTCCTCTACAGCCGCGGCTGGAATCGCGCTCCATGACGTTGCGTGCCCGCTTCGAGGTACGTTATCCCGGCTTCGAACTCGCGGTCGATCTGACGCTGCCCGGTCGTGGCGTCAGTGCCCTGTTCGGTCCGTCGGGTTGTGGCAAGACGACGCTGCTGCGCTGCATGGCGGGCCTGATCCGCGCCGATGAGGGTGAGTTCGTCGTCAACGGCGAGACCTGGCAGGACACGACGCGCTTCATGCCCGTTCACGAGCGGCCTCTCGGCTATGTGTTCCAGGACGCGCGCGTGTTCGCGCACCTCACGGTACGGCATAACCTGGCATTCGGCCGATCCCGTGTCCCGGTCGCGCAACGACGAGTCGAATGGGCGCGGGCGGTCGAACTGCTGGGCATCGGCCATCTGCTCGATCGGCAACCGGGTGGCCTGTCCGGCGGTGAGCGCCAGCGTGTGGCGATCGCCCGCGCGCTGCTGACCAGTCCACGCCTGTTGCTGATGGATGAACCGATGGCAGCGCTGGACCTGGCGCGCAAGAACGAACTGCTGCCGTATCTCGAGCGGCTGCACGACGAACTCGAGATCCCCGTGATCTACGTCAGCCATGCACCCGACGAGGTGGCGCGGCTTGCGGATCATATCGTGATGATGGAAGCGGGCAGGGCGCTCGCGTCGGGACCGTTGTCGGAGACACTGGCGCGCCTCGATCTACCGGTCGTGCTGGGGGAAGACGCGGGCGTCGTCATCCATGCGATGCTGGCCGAGCGCGACACGGCATGGCATCTGGCGCGAGTCACGTTCGACG
>JBGSTN010000896.1:0-3901 GCA_041736455.1 Burkholderiaceae bacterium
AGATCAGAACGCCAACGCCGAGTGCTGCGTAGAGCGCACTCATCGCAGAGGGCAGCCGTCGGTCGAACCACTGGCTGGCCAGCAGCGACGCCGGCACCATGCCGAGTGCGGCCGCGCCGCCGCCGCATAACGCGCCCAGCAGGAGATACAGCTGCCACAGCGCGTCGGCCTGAGACGCGAGCAGGAATCCCGTCGCAAAAAGAGCCAGACCGAGCGCATAGCAGATGCGAACGCCCAGGCGGTCGATCACATATCCGGTGGCCGGTGCGGCCAGACCGTAGATCAACATGTAGATCGAATAGATGGCCATCAGCGCGGCACGATCCGCATCGAACTCGTTTTCGAGCGGTTTGAGGAATACCGCGAATGTTTCGCCCAATCCACGCGAAATCATGTTCATCGCAATCCCGACGAACAGGACCGCGATCGACAGGCCGTTGTTCGTGGCAGTACGGATCAATTTGCAACCAATCGGACAGAGTCGTGGTTCGAGGGCCGGTGCCGAACGCGAATCGATCGGTTCGATGGTGGGGCCCGAGGATAATAGAGAAAGGTCCTTGACCTTCCTGGCCAGCCCCGATCGTAGCCCATGGGCAACGGGTGACGACGCGGTTACCCACGTCGGTGAGGCCATTGATTCGAGTCCGGCTACTGGCGTGCAGCGTCCTCCGGGGGCGCATGAGCCAGGAGCAGAGGCTGATCCGGAACGAGTCGGTCAGGTCGTCAGGTGCTGGAGTAGCCGATCATGAAGCGCTTCGCGCCGCGCTGGATCGCGCCGAAACAGTTCGGCAAACGCGCGCTCCGGCAACTCGATATACGTCCGGCGATCGCGTTGGAACTTGATCTCTCGCCAGCCCATCAGCGTCATCCAGGCCCAGAATTCAGCGCTGGCATTGCCGGTGACGTGCATGCGGAATCGGTTGTCCAGATGGATATAGCGGCCCATGCGCGGGACAGGGCCCACGCGATCGCGCGAGCGGACCGTTCTCACACGTAGCAATCGGCGGGCTATATCGGTGATTTGTGTCATGACTGAGTGACATCGCGTAGCGGTCGGTTCGCTCCGCGTGCGGTGATGGAACAGGGATCGGACCAGTCTAGTCATGAGCGTACCGACGCGCACTATCGGGCCGGATCAGTGCCTCGGATGGGCAGACGACCGGTCGACACCCGTTCGGTCGCCGTCTCGCTTGGCCCGCGACGGTACGGACGCCTTCGACCGCCCTGCCGACGTCCGCTGCCCTGCGCTGCAGGAACGGTGCACTCCAGTTGCCGCCGTTACCCGGTGAAGCGGACCACGAACACCGAACATTGAGCATGACGCACGGTCTGGGCGGCGACCGATCCGAGCAGGACGTCGCTGAAGGTCGGGTTGTGGGACGTCATCACGATCGCCTGTTTGTTCGGATCGGTGATCTGGTCGAGGATCTTGCGGTAGATGCTGCCCATCGAAACGCGAATCCGCGTTTCTCGAGGCAGTTGTTCTGCAACGACCAGTTCCTTGAGCGCGGATTCAGCGGCCGAGACCGCGTTGTCTGCAACCGAACTGTCAAGTTGCGCAGCAATGAATGGCGGCAGCGGTTCAATGACGTTCAGCAAGGTGAGGACGCCACCTGGAGCCAGATTCGTTCGAGCGACGTCGATGGCTCGGCGAGCGGCATCGAGTCGGCCGATATCGATCGGCACAATGATTTCCTGGTACATGTCGGGCTCCGGTTGAGTTCAGCGCGAGGCGCGGTCGGGGATAGTCGATGGCAGCGCGCACAACATGTCCGCACACGGATACAGGTAGAACTCGTCGTTCAACCAGGCGGTGACATCGGTGAAGTCTTCGGCATTCCAGCCAGTGCGCGCAACGTCCGACCAGTGCTCGACGAATCGACGGATCTCCGCGTATGTACGTGCCTTGGGTTCGCTGCGCATGTGAAGGTGCGACTCGTGGCATCCTCCGCAGTTCGTTTCGTAGAGCAGCCGACCGCGAGAGATATCCGGCGCTTCGTCGGAACGGACGGCCTGGGCATTGGCGGGCAATGCGCAGAGCCCGGCAACGGTCATCACGACGGTGACGAGCATTGCCGTCACATTGACGATGCTGGTTGATGGTGCGTTCATTCGAAAGCCCTTGCCTTTGCTTGCTTGATCAGGAAGATTGGAACTGACCATCGGAGGAATCGATCCGATCAGAACGATTTGAGGCTCTTGAAATTGATTGCACTGAAGTAAGCCTCGCGGTCAGCGGCTGTAGCGTTGCCGTCTACCGTCACCATCACCCGATTGTCGACGAGTGCCGTGATCTCGCCTTCGCCGTTGACCATGGCCTTCTGGCCAGCGAGGCGCTTGATTTGTCCTTGCTTTCCGCCTATGGCGGGATTGCTGAAGATCATGGCCATCGATGCAATCATCGGTGAATCGGCAACGATGTTGATGCTCACGTCCTGGTCGCCCTTCGAATACGAAGCGGAAGCCGTGGTGCCACCTCCCATCATCGCAAGACCGGCATTGCTGTCGGATTCGCCCAGTTCGCGTTTCCAGCCAGGCAGCGCTTCCGGCAACAGCTTCTGCAAATTCTTGGCGCGGATCTGGCCCAGAAACTGTGTGGCGATTCCGAGTTCTTCGCGTGCCAGGTCCATGTCGCCTTTCTCATACGCCTGTCGGGCGTTATCGAGCGAGGTCGTGAAATCGTCCGCGCTGACCATGCTGGTCATCAGCGAGCAGATGGCGATGGTGACGAGTCGAAGTTTCATGGCGAAATGATCCCCTGATGTCCGATTGATTGGCGTGCCTCTTCGAAGACGCCAACCAGTTTACGCCGCACCGAATGGCTTTGTCTGGCGTTGTACCGATCGTCTTCGCAGTCCTGTCGGGATGCAAGGATAATCCTGCACGAAGGGTTGTAACGCGATCGCATCGGGTTTGCGCACTGTCGCGCGCCGACATCAGTACTTGCGCAGCATCTCGTGGGCGTCGGCCTCTTCGTCGGATTCGCTATCCGGGCCCTTGTCCAGTCCCAGACCCAGTGGGTCGTCCGTGACGCGCGTCAGGATCGGCAGCGGATCGATGGTGCGCCAGGTCGGCATCCCGATGAGCATGGAGGAGAGCAGCCCACCCACGCGGGCGGCCCACCACAGGGCGGCGGTGGACGCAACGGCTTTGCTGGCGGTGAGTGATACGTTGATCAGCACATTGTCCGTATTCAATCCGCCGAGCGTTGCTTCCTCTCGCACGATGTCACTGGGCGCAATCTCGAACCGGATTTCACCGCGTTGTATCGCCTGGCGTTGCAGAACCCAATCGCTGATCGGGTCTGTGATCTGGATTGCACTCGTGTCGAGTTCGACAGGATGCGCTTCGAGGTCGATTGCTGGCTGAGGCGGCGAGGACAAATCGGCGGAGTCGCGTTGGGCCGAATCGTTGGCTGCCAATTCCTGGGTGATCGACGACTGCGCGCCGAAATGGCTGCCGGATTGTCGCGCAACGTCGACAGGACTGAGGATGCCCAAGCCGATAGGCATTGGCCCGTCGCCGGCGAGTCTTGAGCTCTCCTCGCGCTGGCGGTCACGTTCGTCGCCCGAGTTCGATGCGTCTTCGCTGCCTGATCCCGGCGATGTACTGGCGGGAGGGCGTGAGGTCGAGGTGTCGTTGGTATCAGGTGTGTCGGGAGCGCTGATGTTGGCGGGTGGGTTGGCGGACGAGGAGGGATGTCGTGGAGCGGGCTGGTTGTCGAGTGAAGAGGGAGGAGCGGTCGCTGGAGTGGGGGTGTTGACAGGAGCGGGGTTGGGCAGTTGTGGGTTGTCGGCGACGGGGAGCAGGGTGAGGTTGAAGGAGAGGACGACGCGGTTGCCGGCCTTGTCGAGGACGGCGACCTCGACCTTGTAGAGGTTGGCCGGATCGTTGCCTGGGG
>JBGSTN010000910.1:0-8243 GCA_041736455.1 Burkholderiaceae bacterium
GCAAGACGACGACGGCGCGTCTGATCGCGCACATGCTCAAGGGCAGCAATCTGCGAGTCGGCATGACCAGCACCGACGGGGCATTCGCCAACGGCCATCGCATCGACACCGGCGACTGCAGCGGACCGCGCAGCGCACGCAACATCCTGATGCATCCCGACGTAGACGCCGCGGTGTTCGAGACCGCCCGCGGCGGCATTCTGCGCGAGGGGCTGGGCTTCGACTATTGCCAGGTCGCGGTGGTGACGAACATCGGCGCCGGAGACCACCTCGGTATCAACCATGTCGAGACGGTCGAGGAACTCGCACGAATCAAACAGGTCGTCGTCCAGAACGTGGCCGAAGACGGCTATGCGGTTCTGAACGCGGACGACCCGTTGACCGTCGCCATGGCTCAGCATTGTCCGGGCAAGATCATCTACTTCGGCAGCGACGGCCAGGGACTGGAGATCACCAAGCACATCGCCAGTGGCGGCCGCGCAGTGTTCCGCGAAGGCGACGCCATCATTGCCGCGGATCGCAGCAATCGGCAGCGATTTCCTCTCGCAGGGTTGCCGCTCACCGCCGGTGGCACGATCGCGTTCCAGGTCAGCAATGCAATGGCGGCTATCGGCGCGGCTTGGGCGCTCGGCCTTTCCTGGCACCGGATCGGACATGCCCTCGCGAGTTTCGTCAGTGACGTCCGCACGGCGCCTGGCCGGTTCAACCTGTTCGACTATCGCGGCGCCACCCTGATCGCCGATTACGGCCATAACCCAGACGCGATCACGGCGGTCGCCAGTGCGGTCGGCGCCATGCCGGGCAAACGCCGGATCGTCGTGATAAGTGGTGCGGGCGACAGGCGCGACGAAGACCTCCGGCGTCAGACCGAAATCCTGGGCGACGCCTTCGACGAAGTGATTCTCTACGAAGACGCATGTCAGCGCGGGCGCCCGGATGGCGAGGTGACGGCAATCATGCGATCCGGTCTCGAAAAGGCGACGCGAGCGCGCATCATCGAGGAGATCCGGGGCGAATTCGTCGCCATCGACCTGGCGTTGGAGCGATTGACACCCGGTGACATCTGCCTGATTCTTGTCGACCAGATCGACGAAGCGCTCGCCCATATCACGGAACGATGCCGGGAACGGGTCGCTGCATGCGCGTAGACTAGCGCTTTGGATAGTCCGCTCGCTCGAGGTAGGCCGTTGACGATCGCGTGAAGGGTGGGCGGCCGTTGCTGGCCAATACCAGCGGCTCATTCGTTCATGACGGCAGGGCATCGGTGGAATTCAAGGACTACTACCAGACCATCGGCGTGCAGCGCGATGCGACACAGGACGACATCAAGCGCGCCTATCGGCGGCTCGCACGCAAATTCCACCCGGATGTGAGCAAGGAAAGCGACGCCGAGGCGCGCTTCAAGGAGCTGGCCGAGGCTTACGCCGTATTGAAGGATCCGGACAAGCGGGTCGCTTACGACCAGCTCGGCGCCCGCTGGCAGAACGGTCAGGACTTCCAGCCACCGCCCGACTGGGCACAAGGTTTCGAGTTCCGCGAGCAGGATGCCGGCGCCGAAGATCTGGGTGAGTTCAGCGACTTCTTTGCCGGGCTCTTCGGCAGCCGGGCGCAGGGGATGCATGCAGGCGCGACCGGTCGGCACGATTTCCATGCACACGGCGCCGACACCCACGCGCGAATCCTGATCGACCTCGAGGCCGCCTTCGAGGGCGCCACCCGGTCCGTGACGCTTCGCCATTCGGAGATGGGTCCGGACGGTCGACCGCACATCCGGGAGCGGACATTGGCCGTCGACATCCCGAAGGGCGTCCGTGCGGGTCAGCAGATCCGCCTGTCCGGTCAAGGCGGCGCGCCAATGGGCCAGGGAACGCCAGGTGATCTCTTCCTCGAGATCGCGTTCCAGCCGCATCCCCTTTATCACGTCGAAGGGCGCGACATCTCGCTCGAACTGCCGGTCGCACCATGGGAACTCGCGCTCGGCGCGAAGATCGAAGTACCGACACCGGCAGGGGCCGTCGAGTTGTCGATCCCTGAAGGATCCTCACCGGGCCGCCGGATGCGACTGAAGGGCCGCGGCATCCCCGGGCGTTCGCCGGGCGATTTCTATGTCGTCCTGAGAGTCGTGATGCCGCCGGCCGATACCGAAGCGGCGAAAGTTGCATGGCGCCAATTGCAGGAAACCCTGCCATTCAATCCTCGCGCGGACCTAGGGAGATCGGCGCCATGACGAACGAATCGCAATCATTGCCTTCCGGCGACCTGCTCGCCGACGAAACCGAACTGTCGCTACCGGAATTCTGTCGACTCTGCAGGGTCTCGACCGACACCATCACGACATTTGTCGCCGAGGGGGTCATCGAGCCGCTGGGCGCAGAACCGGCACAGTGGCGTTTCGAAGTCACCGCCGTTCAGCGGGTCCGCCAGGCGGTGCGCCTCGAACGCGATCTGGGTGTGAACGCGGCCGGTGCCGCGCTTGCGCTCGATCTGATCGACGAACTGGAAGCGTTGCGCGCCAGGTTGCGCCAAATCGATGGAAGGTAGCCGCCGAATCCTGGGCTATGCCGGCGGTGCGTGACCATAGAAAGCCTCGAGAACCGTCAGGGCCTCGTCGGCGCTGTCGACCACACTGAAAAGGCCGATATCCTCGGCGGCGATCATGCCCTCTTCGACCATGAAGTCGAAATCCACCACACGCCGCCAATAGGCCTTGCCGACGAGTACGACCGGAATGCGCGAGACCTTCCGCGTCTGGATCAGCGTCAATACTTCGAACAGTTCGTCCAGTGTGCCGAATCCCCCCGGAAAGGCGACGAGTGCACGGGCGCGCATCAGAAAATGCATCTTGCGCAACGCGAAGTACCGGAACCGGAATGCCAGCGAAGGTGTGATGTACGGATTCGGGCGCTGCTCGTGTGGCAAAGTGATGTTCAGGCCGATCGAACGCGCGCCGGCCTCGAACGCGCCGCGATTCGCCGCCTCCATGATGCCCGGTCCGCCACCGGTCACGACGACGAAATCGCCCTGGCCACGCTGCTGGAACCTGTGCGAAAGCAGATTCGCGAAACGACGCGCATCACCGTAGTAGCGAGACCATCGCAGTCGCCTTCGAGCAATCGCCAGATCTTCCTGCAGATTCGGCTCGACGGTTTCCGATTCGATCAGCCGTTCGATGCGAGCGACATCGGCGCCAGCCTCCTCCGGTGAGCGGATGCGCGCACTGCCGAACACGACCACGGTCGAATGAATCCGCTGCTCGCGCAGCGCATTCTCCGGTTTGAGCAACTCCAGCTGCAGGCGCACGGGCCGCAGGTCGTCACTGTCGAGAAACTCGGCATCTTCATGAGCCAGCCGATAAGCGGCACCGTTGATGATCGGGTCGACCAGTCGTTCGTCCGACCCCGCGCCGCCGGCACTATTCGCCGTTGCCCCCGCCCCGTCGATCGTTTCGCAATCGCCACGCGCCGGCACCTTGACCTGCCAGCCCAGATCCGATCGCAGTCGTTCAGCAAGCGCAAGCGCCGCACGATTCTCGCCGTGCACGACGAAGACCTGCCTGGGGGGTCGACGAAAACCGGCCGCCCAGGCGAGCAACGCGGCCTGATCGGCGTGAGCGGACAGCCCGCCTACGGTATGGATCTTTGCCTTGACCGGAATTTCCTGGCCCATGATCCGGACATGACCGGCCCCATCGACCAGCCGTCGGCCGAGCGTTCCCTGTGCCTGGAAACCCGTGATCAGCACACTGCATTCCGCACGGCCGAGATTGTGGAACAGATGGTTCCGGATACGCCCGGCGTCACACATGCCACTGGCCGAGATGATCAGCGCGCCACTGCGGACATCGTCTAGCTGCTTCGATTCCTCGGTCGATTCGACGAACCGTACGGCAGGAAATTCCTGGCCGAGTGCGGGCCAATCGACCAGACGCCTGGCCGTCTCGTCGAACAACTCGAAATGTCGCATCGTGATGCGTGTGACCGCGCTGGCCATTGGCGAATCGACATAGATCTTCGGCTCGCGCAGCTTGCCTTCCTTGATCAACCGGTGCAATTCGTACAAAAGTTCCTGCGTTCGACCGACCGCAAAGGCCGGCACGATGACATTGCCGTGCTGCTCATTCAGCGTCCGTTCGATCAATTCGATCAACTCTTCTTCGGTGGCGGGCAGATCCTTGTGAAGACGATCCCCATAAGTCGATTCGATGACGAGCACATCGGCTTCTTCGATCACGGTGGGGTCGCGCAGGATCGGACGGCCCGGCTGACCCAGATCGCCGCTGAACACCAGCTTGTGGTCGCGCCCGGACTGAGTCACACGGACTTCCAGAATGGCCGACCCGAGAATATGCCCGGCATCGCGGAAGGTGCATGTCACGTCCGGATGCGGCGCCACGGATCGATCGTAGGGCGTCGAACGCATCTGCCGCAGGCAGTCCCTCGCATCGGCCATCGTGTAGAGCGGACTCGCAGCATCGACCTTTGTTGCTGACGTCCCGGCAGGCCGTACCGCGCGCGACGACCTGCCTCGCTCCCGGCCATTGCCGTGAAGCTTGCGTCGTGCGCGAATCCGGTCATGGTCCGCGCGAGCCGACTCCGTCTCCTGGATATGCGCACTGTCGGGCAGCATCACCCCGAGCAACTCGACGGTCGCCTCGGTGGCATGGATGGGCCCCTTGAATCCTGACTTGCACAATCGAGGCAACAGGCCGCTGTGATCGATGTGCGCATGGGTCAGCAACACGAAGTCGATCTCGTGCGGATCGAACGCGAAAGGCGCGCGATTGCGCAAGGCCGCCTCACGACCACCCTGCACCATGCCGCAGTCGACCAGGAAGCGAACCGACCCGGTCGTGACCATGAAACAGGATCCGGTGACCTCCCCCGCCGCGCCCAGGAAAGTCAATTGCATCGAGGCTCCAGTTCGTGTGAAAGAGCGTGATGCAAGCCGACGGGACAGACGATGTCCGCTCGCAACGGGTCGAATGAAATGTCGGCAGAAGCTGCGCCGTTCGTTCCAGGTCCGGTTGCCGGTGCGCCGCTCACCGCTGAAGCAGACTCGAGACTTCGTTGCTGAGCGTCGTGCGGCGCATGTCGCGAACCTCGTTCGATACCAGGCGTCGCGCGCGATGCATGGTCACGCGGTTGTCCCACATGACCAGGTCCCAGCGGCGCCATTCGTGCACGTAGACGAATCGACGCTGGGTGGCATGCTCGGTGAGATCGCGCAGGTAAGCCCGGGCTTCGGGTACGGGCCAGCCCTCGATCGCTCCGGCGTGGCTCGACAGGTAGAGCGACAACCGCCCGGTCGTCGGGTGTCGCCGCACGAGCCTTTGCCTGACGGGTGCCCACTTGAGACGCTCTTCGTGCGTGAAATCGTCGAAGCCGAGCAGACCACGCGAGTAGAGCTGGCTGTGCGAGCAGATGAGATCGCCTGTCTCGTTGCGCGTCGATTCGTCGAGTGCGTCATAGGCCGCACGCATGTCGGCAAATTCGGTGTTGCCACCGGTCGCGGGAACCTGCCGCGCCGAGAGCAGCGAATACTTGGCGGGAATCTCCTTGAAGGAGCTGTCCGAATGCCAGAGTTGATTGCCCAGCGCGAACAGGCGACGGCGATCGTCCCTGGCGAGCAATTCACCGTGCTGGTCGAGATTCGAAATGTCGTTGAGTTCCATGCCCAGACGGCGATCGCCTACCGCGGCAATGTCGCCCGTTGCCTGTTCGAGCACGCCGAGTTGACGGCTGAAGGCGAGTTGCTGCTCGTCGTCGATGACCTGGTCGTGAAAAACCAGGACGCCGTATCGATCGATTGCCGCGTGGATGGCCTGCACCTCGATCTCGGATTGTGTCCGACGCAGGTCGATCCCGACGGCTTCAGCCGCGAACCCGGTCCGGACGTTCGAATCGATGGGAATGAACGATGCAGTCATCAACGCGCTCCAGCCGGCCGATCAATCCATTTGCGTGACGAACTTCGTCACGAGATAGCCATCGAACGTTTCGGTTCCGCCCTCGGAGCCGATGCCGCTGTCCTTGATGCCTCCAAAAGGCGTCTCCGGCAACGCCTGGCCGAAATGGTTGATGTTGACCATGCCGGCTTCGATGCCGTTCTGTGCAGCAAGCGCATGTTTCGTCGAAGTCGTGAACACATAAGACGACAATCCGTACGGCAGTGAATTCGCCCGCTTCAAGACTTCGTCGACGTCCTTGAAGCGTGCCATCGGTGCCACGGGCCCGAAAGGCTCGGTCGTCATCAACAGCGCATCGTCGGGCAGACCGGTGACGATCGTCGGCGCAAAGAAGCTGCCCGTGCTGCCGACACGCGCACCGCCCATCTCGATCTTGCCACCACGTTGCTTCGCATCGTCGATGAACTTCTCCATCTGCGGCACGCGGCGATCGTGGGCCAGCGGGCCCATGCTCGACTCCGGATCGATGCCGGGACCCACCTTGACTTTGCTGGTCTGCTCGAGAAACGTCGCGAGAAAACGATCGTAGGCTTTTTCCTGCACGAAGAAGCGCGTGGGCGCCACGCAGACCTGCCCCGCGTTGCGGAACTTGAAGCCCGACAACAGCTTGGCCGCCCGATCGACGTCGGCATCGTCGAACACGATGACCGGCGAATGGCCCCCCAGTTCCATCGTGATGCGCTTCATGTGCGCGCCCGCCAGTGCCGCGAGCTGCTTGCCGACGGGCACCGATCCGGTGAAGGAGACCTTGCGCACGATGGGCGACTTGATCAGGTATTCGGAGACCTCGTGCGGCACACCCCATACGATATTCAATACGCCAGGGGGCAGGCCCGCATCGTGGAACGCTCGCGCGATCGCGATGACCGCGCTGGGGGCATCTTCCGGGCCTTTGATGACGATCGTGCAACCGGCGCCGATCGCCGCGGCGATCTTGCGGATCGCCTGGTTGTACGGGAAGTTCCAGGGCGTGAAAGCCGCACACACGCCGACCGGTTCACGCAGGACCATCTGCCGGACATTGGCCAGACGCGGCGGTATCACCCGCCCGTAGATGCGGCGACATTCCTCGGCATGCCAGTCGCAATGATCGGCACAGGCCACCACTTCGCCGACCGCCTCGGCGATCGGCTTGCCCATGTCGAGTGTGATGTTGCGACCGATTTCCTTGGCACGCTCGCGTGACAGTTCAGCGACCTTGCGCAGGATTCGTGAACGATCCAGCGGCGACGAATGCTTCCAGGTCTCGAAGGCTCGCGCCGCGGCGGACAGCGCCCGGTCGAGATCCTGCGTGCTTGCGTGCGGCAACTGTCCGATGACCTCGCCATTGGCCGGATTCGTGACCGGCTGAGTCCTGCGCCCGTCACCGGCCACGAACTCGCCATCGATGTACAGGGCGAGATCTTCGTATTTGACGGCGTCGGTGACGGCGGCGTGCTCGTTCGAGGCGGGTTTGTTCATGGCGTTGTCTCCAGGGTATTGGTCCGTATCGTGGACGGCGTTCCCGCCCATTGTAGGACCGTCGTGCGGATCGGGCGTCGGCACGCTTCGAGCCCGGCCGGCGATGTCGAGAAATCGTCATGCGATACTTGCCGCCGAAGCATGATCGAACCGATCAACCCACCTGGACTACAACAATGAACAACGACTTTCTGTTCCATGCGGGCGAAGCCACGGTCGAGGCCCGTGCAGGCCAATTCACCGATGCAATGCCCGAAATCCTGATCGGTCGCACGAGCGGACCGGTCGGCCACGCGTTCGCCAACATGATGGCGCAATCGAAGGGGCATACCGCGATGTTCGCGATCAGGGCTTGCAATCAGATGGTGCGCCCCGCGACGATCATCGTGCCCAAGGTGACGCTCAAGGATTCCGCCAACATAGACCTTTTCGGGGGCGTGGTGCAAAGTGCGACGGCCGATGCGGTCATCGACTGTGTCGCCGAGCGGATCATCCCGAACGCGCTCGTCAACGAGCTGTGCATCATCAGCCTGGTGTGGATCGATCCGCGCTGCGCGAAGGACGCCGATCTCGACCGGAAAGACATGTACCGGACCAACTACGAAGCGACGAAGCTGGCGATACGGCGCGCACTCGCCAACGAGCCGACCATCGACGAATTGATCGCCAATCGCAACAAGATCCGGCACGACCTCGACGACTGGTCGTGATCCGACCGTTCAGGCCGGCGCAGGGGCGTGCTGGCCGATCATAAAGCGCTCGGCCATCGCGAGGCTTGCGCCGCCGATCGCGCTGGCATGAATGCCGACCGACCCCG
>JBGSTN010000919.1:0-1637 GCA_041736455.1 Burkholderiaceae bacterium
TGACGACCGACGTGCGCGCGTGGTCGTTGCTCGTCGCGGCCACGGTGTTCGGCGCGAATGAATTGGTGCAATGGCTGCGCCGCGGTCGATCGGCTGGATCGCCTCTGCTCGATCCGCTGTTGATCGCCGCGATCGCTCTCGTGCCTGCGATCATCGCGATCGATTTCGCCGCTCCGGTCACCGGCGGGTCTGCGACAGCGCCCGACGATGCGTATCGCTGAGTTCAGTCGGCAGCGGAGGTTCCAATCGACGCGTCGTCGACCGACTGCGCAGAAATCACTGCGCCGAAATGCCCGGCGCTTTCGCGCTTGGCCTGCATGTAGCGCGCATTGTGCGGATTCTCGCTGACGAGCAGCGGCATCCGATCGACCACCTCGATGCCCCCACTGGCCAGCGCAGCGATCTTGCCCGGATTGTTGGTCAGCAGCACGATCCGGCTGATGGCGAGATCGTCCAGCATCGCGCATGCGGCCGTATAGTCACGCTCGTCGGAACGAAAGCCGAGATGCCGATCGGCCTGCAAGGTGTCGAGGCCGCTTTCCTGGAGCTGATAAGCTCGCAGCTTGTTCGCCAGACCGATGCCGCGCCCCTCGTGAGCGAGGTACAGCAGGACACCGCCGCCGGCGTCGCTGATTCGCCGCACGGCGCTGCGCAATTGCTCTCCGCAATCGCAGCGCAGGCTGCCGAAGAGATCACCGGTCAGACACGAGGAATGCATCCGCACGGGTACCGGCGACGCGAAATCGGGGTCCCCCACGATGATTGCAACGTGTTCGGCATCGCCGAAACGCTCGCGGTAGACGATGAATCGACAGGCCTCGTGATCGGCCAACGGCACACGGGCCGAACTCACGCGCCGGATTGCACGGGCCCTTGCGACCGGATACGCCGTGGCGTCCGCGACGGACAAGGTGAGCCGTCGCGGGTCGGGTCGCGATTCGCCAGGTCCCAGTGCAAAGAGTGCGGGCAGCAACTGGGTCTGCTTGACGAGTTCGAGGCCGATTGCCTCACAGGCGTTGGCGGGCGAGAGCGCCAGCGACGCGACGTCGATGTGCCAGTCGCTGCCATGGCCATTGTTCGCCACGGCCACCAGTGCCGCGATCGCGCGATCGGGGCCCTGGCTAAAATCCACACCGCCGACTTCGAGGCCAATCAGATGGGCAAGTGCGGCCGGTGGTACGCTGGCAGGCACGGCCAATCGCATGATGTCGGCGGTCGGAACGAGGCCCAGTGCCTTCACTCGATCGGCCGCGACGATCACACGCAACAGACCGTCGTCGCCGGCAAACGACGCGTATTCGTCGTCGGTGACGGCTTCGATGGCAACGATGATGGAGGAGTCTCTCTTGTCGGTGATGGCGACACTACGGCCACGTCGCAACTCGACCAGCGCCCGGTCGGCAAGCAGCGCATGGCCGTCTGCTCGATCGCTCGCGGGGGACTGGATGACGGCGGTCTTCAAGAGGTTTCCCATTGGTGAATGAATTCGTAGGTGTCATCCCATTGGAACGAATTCCGCACGATCCGGCAAATGACCCCTCGGCATGGTTCGGCGCGCAGCCCGATATAGCCAGGGTCTGGCAGACCCTCCTGGCGATCCGGCGGGCAGCCCGGACGGGCGATATGCCGGCTGGACC
>JBGSTN010000935.1:0-2499 GCA_041736455.1 Burkholderiaceae bacterium
TTGCGAACGGGCCCAGCTGGCCAGCACCGGGAGCCGGGTGCTCGTCGTCCAGCTGGATGAATCGCGGTATCACCGAACCGGGATCGAACGATACGGTGAACGCTGACTTCTGGCGCCGCAATGCGACATTGTGCGCAGGCATGTGTTGCGCGATGGCGTGGATCTCGGCGAGCAGGGCCGAGAACTCGCCGGGCGTTTCGATCCACCGCAGCGCCCGCGTTTCGCTGGCCAGACGGACGCCGCGCGACGATTGATAGTCGTTACAGAAGTGACTCGCGATCCGTTGGCGGATGTTGCGGCTCTTGCCGATGTAGAGTGGATGCTCGTTGAGTCCGTAGAAGAAATAGATACCCGCCGCCGCCGGTATCGCGTCGATCGATTGCACGTTGAGATGGGCCGGGAGATTGGGGCGGCTGATCAGCCGCCGCGCCGCACCGGCCACCGCGTCGGCGCCGAATTCCTTCTCGAATGCCTGCAGGAGCGCCCACAGCACACGGGCGTCGCCCAGCGCGCGATGCCGGTCGGGGCACTGCAGGCGCCAACGCATGATCAAGGCGTCCAGCGTATGAGGGCTGCGTAGTGCATCGAGCGCGCGCGACAACCGCACCGTGCAGAGCGTGCGCGCCTGGAACGAACGTCCGGCGCGAGCCATTTCGCCCTTGATGAAGCCATAGTCGAATCGTGCATGATGGGCGACGAACACCGCCCCCGCCAGCCGTGCCTCGATATCGTCGGCCAGTGCAGCGAACGTGGGCGCCGTGCGCACCATCTCGTTGTCGATGCCGGTGAGAAAACGGATCTCGGGAGGAATCGCGACGCCGGGATTGACGAGAGATCGCCATTCGTCGATCGCGGGCATCCCGGCACCCGTCGCTGGCGAAGCGGTATCGTCGACTCGCGGCCATTGCACCGTGACGATGGCCACTTCAGTGATGCGTGCTCGATCGGGCGTGGAGCCGGTGGTTTCCACGTCGACGAATGCCAGTTTCTGCGCAATTTCGGCCAGTGACACTGTGCTTTTGACCAGTAAATCGTCGATTTTGCAGGTTTCCAGACGCGGCGGCAACCGCGCCGGCCCGCCTGGGGTGACAATAGAGGGCTATTCCGAGCGTTCAGCTCGCGCTATCGATACGCGTGGACGGATGCTCCCCTGTTACCTGGAGAGCGCTTCGCTCTCATCCCACGCAACGAGATCGTCAAATTTGAATCTGCCAGCCGAATCCGACAACCCGACCAGTCAATCCATCCAATCCGTCGAGCCTGATGCCGTCGCTCCGGAATCCGTTGCCCCCGCCGGGGCGACTCCCGCGTTCACCTTTGCCGACTTCCGGCTCGCCGAGCCGATCAATCGCGCGATCGCGGAAATGGGATACACGATCCCGACCCCGATCCAGGTACAAGCCATCCCGGTCGTGATGGCCGGTCGGGACGTGATTGGCGCGGCGCAGACGGGCACCGGCAAGACCGCCGGTTTCGCCTTGCCGATCCTGCAGCGCCTGATGATTCATGCGAACACCAGCGCGTCGCCTGCGCGGCATCCGGTCCGTGCTTTGATCCTCGCGCCGACGCGTGAACTGGCCGGCCAGATCTACGAGAACGTGCGGGCCTATGCGAGGCACACCGGTCTGCGCAGTGCCGCCGTCTTCGGCGGTGTCGATATCGCGCCGCAGATTCGAGCGCTGCGCGCCGGCGCCGAAGTGTTGATCGCCACGCCAGGCCGCTTGCTCGATCACGTCGGGCAGAAGACGGTCAATCTGTCGGGCACCGAAGTGCTCGTGCTGGACGAAGCCGACCGTATGCTGGACATGGGCTTCCTGCCCGACATCCAACGCATCATCCAGTTGCTGCCCAAGTCACGCCAGAACCTGATGTTCTCGGCGACGTTCTCGAAGGAAATCCGCAAGCTCGCAGAGAGCTTCCTCAACAGGCCGCAACTGATCGAAGTCGCGCAGCGCAATGCGGCTGCAGACAATGTCGAACAGGTCGTCTATCGCGTCCGCGACTCGGATTCCAAGCGCGCCGCAGTGGCGCAACTGATTCGTGAGCGCGAGATCTCGCAGGTCATCGTGTTCTCGAACACCAAGATCGGTTGTGGCCGACTGGCCCGACTGCTCGATGCCGACGGACTCAACGCGAGCGCCATCCATGGCGACAAGTCGCAACAGGAACGGCTGGCGACGCTCGACTCGTTCAAGAAAGGCGAGATCCGCGTGCTGGTCGCGACGGATGTCGCAGCACGCGGGCTCGACATCGCCGAATTGCCTGCCGTCATCAACTACGACCTCCCCCATTCTCCCGAAGACTACATCCACCGGATCGGGCGCACGGGCCGTGCCGGCGCGAGCGGTCTCGCGCTGTCGCTGATGACCCCAGACGACGAACGGCTGCGCGCCGATATCGAGAAACTCATCAAGCGCAAGCTGGAGCCGGTCGACCTGAACGTGGTGCGAACCGAATCGCGCGAGTCGTTGCGCGCCGGTGTCCGTGATGGGTCGCGTC
>JBGSTN010000946.1:0-1896 GCA_041736455.1 Burkholderiaceae bacterium
GCCGGACAACTGGCCCGGGGTATGCGTCAGCCGGTGGCCGAGACCCACCCGCACGAGCGTCTCGTGGGCGACCGTCTGCGCCTGCGATGCCGACTGACCGCGGATGCGCAACGGCATCGCGACATTTTCGCTGGCCGTGAACTCGCCGAGCAGGTGATGGAATTGATAGACGAAACCGATCAGCCGATTGCGCACTTCGCCGCGTTCCTGCTCGCTCAACTCGTCCATTCGACGGCCATCGATGGCGACCGAACCTGCGCTCGGCGTATCGAGTCCACCCAGCAGATGCAGCAGGGTGCTCTTGCCGGAACCCGAGGCGCCGACGATCGCGACGCGTTCGCCCGGCACGACGTGCAGATCGATGCCACGCAGCACATGGATGATTTCGCCGCCCTGCGTGAACGACTTGGTCAACCCCGTCGCCATCAGAGATTGCCCCCGATCGCGCGGCGCGTTCACGCGCGGCTCACTCATAGCGCAACGCTTCGGCCGGACGGACACGCGACGCGCGCCAACTCGGATAGAGCGTCGAAGCAAAGGCGAGTACGCAGGAGACGAGGCCGATCGTCAGCACGTCATCGATGTGCAGGTCGCTGGGGAGGTAATTGATGAAGTAGATGCCCTCGGGCAGGACTTCGAAGCCGAACAGCTTTTCCAGGCTGCTGACGACGGGTCCGATGTTCAGTGCCAGCACGACCCCGAGTGCGATGCCGATGAAGGTACCGAGCAGCCCGACCGCGGCACCCTGGACCACGAAGATCTTCATGATGCTGGTCGGACTCGCGCCGAGGGTCCGCAGGATCGCGATATCGGACAGTTTGTCGGTCACGGTCATCACCAGCATCGATACGAGGTTGAACGCCGCGACCGCGACGATCAGCGTGAGGATGATGAACATCATCCGTTTTTCGATCTTGACGGCGGCAAACCAGTTCCGATTCTCGGCCGACCAGTCGCGCACGTACAGGTCGCCGCGCAACCGCTGCGAAAGGTTGTCCGCGATCTGCGGGGCGGCCATCATGTCCGTGGTCTTGAGCCGTATGCCGCTGACCCCTTCGACCCGGAACAGATTCGCCGCATCATCCCGATGCATCAGCACGAGCGAGAGATCGTATTCGTAATGACCGGACTCGAAGATCGCCTTCACGGTGAGCTGGCGCAGGCGTGGCAGGACACCGGCTGGCGTAGTCGTTCCCTGCGGCACGATCAGCGTGATCCTGTCGCCCGGCCCCAGCATCAGGCGATCGGCCAGCTGGCGCCCGATCGCCACGCCGAACTTGCCCGGCTCGAGGTCGTCGGGCCGGCCATAGGCGAAGTGGTTGACGTAGTCGGCGACATCACCCTCCCGGGCAGGATCGATGCCCCTGACCATCACGCCGCGCACGCTCTGGTTGTGCGTAAGCATCGCCTGGCCTGCGACATAGGGCGCCGCACCGATGATCCTGGGGTCTTCCTGGGCCACGCTCGCGATACCCTGCCAATCGGTCACCGGGCGGTCGCCGGCAAGGATCTCGATGTGCGACAGCACCGACAGCATCTTGCTGCGCACTTCCTTCTGAAATCCGTTCATCACCGACAGGACGATGATCAGCGCCGCCACGCCCAGCGCGATGCCGGCTACCGACAACACGGAAATGAACGAGATGAAGCCGTTGCGCTGGCCAGAGCGTCGGCTGGCTCGCGTATAGCGCAAGCCGATGAAGAGTTCGTAGGGGGTCGCCATGATGCGGGCCGAGTGTGCCACAAAAACACCCGGCGCCGGGACGTGGGCGCCGGCACGCGACGGCTTGACTGCTACATTTGCAGCCATGCTCACCGTGTTGTGTCCCGAAGTCCCGCTCGATCGCCCGACCGATCCCCGCTGGCCCGTCGGGCTTGCCGACCGTCTGTCGCGTG
>JBGSTN010000967.1:0-3953 GCA_041736455.1 Burkholderiaceae bacterium
ATCGCCGCCAGGTGGTCGGCGAGACGGGCGAAGCCTTCGGCCATGGGCGGAGGATCGAGAAAGCGCAGGCGCACGATCTCATGCCCCGGTTGCGCAGCGACCCCGGCCGAATACTGGAACACGCCCGGCACGAACCGATAGCCGCCAGGAGCGAAGTCGCGATGGTTCGGCATGGTCGTGTGTCCTTTGCTCAGTCTGCGTTCGGGTCGCCGGCACCACGACGGCGGTGCTGCCACCAATCGATCGCGGTGCCGAGGATGCCCTTGGGCATGTAGATGATGAACAGGATCAACAGCAGGCCGTAGATCGCCGTATCGAGCGAGAGCGCGCCCGAGCCGAGCCAGCCCTTGAGCGTATCGTTGCCCTGCACCGAGACGCGCAGCGTCTCGGCGAGCAATTGGGTGATCACCGCGCCCAGCGTCGGCCCGAGCATCACCCAGATGCCGCCGGCGATCACGGCGAACACCATGTTCAGCGAGATGGTGAGCCCGGCGACCGTATCAGGGCCGATGTACATCTGGTACTGGCCGTAGATCGCGCCGCCGAACGCGCACATGCCCGCCGAGATCGCGGTGATCTTGAGCTTTTCCCACGTGACGTCGATGCCGACCGAGGCAGCCGCTTCTTCGTCCTGGTTCGCCGCATCGAGCGCGTAGCGGTCCATGCCGCGATCGACGCGCGCCCAGATCACCAGGCCGATCACCCAGACCACGAGTGCGATGTAGTAGCCGAGCATCCGGTCGGGCTCGAACTGCACGGCGTACAACGATACGCCGTCCTCGTAGCGTCTGGGCTGCGTGCCGAGCGAACCGCCGGTATAGTCGCGCAGGCCGACGATCACGAGTCGCACGAACTCGGTCATCGCCAGCGTGAGCAGCGCGAAATAGTGCCCGCGGATCCGTTGCAGGAAGCACGGGTAGCCCACCAGCAGGCTGAGCAACACCGCGACCGCGACGGCAATCGGAATGCCCAGCCAAGGCGTCAGGCCGGCGAAGTTCCAGAGCATCACGGTGACATAGGCACCGATGCCGGTAAAAGCCGCGTGGCCGAGCGAGACCAGCCCGAAGCGCCCCATCAACGACCAGCCGGTATAGATGAACGACCAGAGCAGGATCTGGATCACCAGGTGCAGGTAGTAGCGCTCGGAATCGGGATACCACTGTCGGATCGCGAACGGGAGCGCGACCATCAGCGCCAGGCCGATCGTGTAGCCGATGCGCTGGCCTGCGCTCATGGTCGGCCCTCCTGTCGTCCCATCGGGCCGACATCCTCCCCGAGGGAGGAAGAGCGCTTCGCTTCGGGCGGCCGTGCGCTCGCGCTCATGTTTTGTCCCCGAACAATCCCTGCGGCCGGATGAACATCACGAGCATGAAGAACAGGAACGCGACCGCGTAGCCCCACTCGGTGGCGAAGCACGAGCCGCCGATGGTGATGAACTGCGCGATGATGAAGGCGGCGACGAAGCCACCCAGCATGTTGCCCAGCCCGCCCAGCACGCAGATCATGAAGATCAGCGGGCCGAACTGCAGGCCGATCTGCGGATAGATGTCGTACTGCAGCACCATCAGGGTTGCTGCCAGCCCGGCGAGTCCGCCGCCGATGGCGGAGGTGACCAGATAGATCCGGCGACTGTCGACACCCATCAACGGCATGATCTGGCGGTCCTGGCTGATCGCGCGGATCGCAGTCCCCAGGTAGGTGCGACGCAGGAATACCCTCAACCCGAGCAGCGCGACCAGTGCGACGCAGAAGGTGACGATGCGGTTCCAGGAGAAGAACATCTCGCCGACCGACACCGACCCGAGCTGCACGCCGAGGTTCTTGAACTCCACGCCGAACGCCATCGTCGCCAGTGCCTGCAGCAGGAACAGCACGCCGCCCGTGACCAGCAGCTGGTTGATCGGCGGCGTCTCGAGCACCGGACGTATCACCAGGTAGTGCAGCAGCAAGCCCGCGACCGCGGCGATCGCGATGCCGATCAGGAACGCGAGCACCAGCGGCAGGCCCAGCGTCTTGTGCGAATGGTAGATGCCGTACATGCCGACCATCACGAGTTCGGCATAGCAGATCCAGACGACGTCGATGACACCGAAGATGAGGTTGAGCCCCAGCGCGAGCAACGCCAGCAGACCGGCGAGCAGCAGGCCGTTGAGAATCGCTTCGAGAAAGAAGATGTCCAGCGCGCAATCCAAGCTCGGTCTCCGTCGTTGCTGTCGGTCGTGATCTCACACGCCCATGTAGGCCTGCCGGACCTTGTCGGAATTCGCCAGCTCGGCGGCGCTGCCAGCCGCCTGGATACGACCGACCTCGAGCAGGTAGGCGCGGTCGACGATCCTGAGCACCTTGCTGACGTTCTGCTCGACGATCAACACGGTGTAGCCCTCGGTCCGGATCCGGCGCACGAGGTCGAATACCTGCTGCACGATGACCGGCGCCAGCCCCATCGAGGGTTCGTCCAGCAGGATCGTCTCGGGCCGGGCCATCATGGCGCGGCCGATTGCCGTCATCTGCTGCTCGCCGCCTGAAGTATAGCCAGCCTGCGATTTGCGCCGTTCGCGCAACCGCGGGAAATAGGTATAGACCTTCTCAAGGTCAGCCGCGACAGCGCCGCGCCCGTCGCGGCGGGTATAAGCACCGGTCAACAGGTTTTCCTCGACGGTCAGGTGTTCAAAGCAATGGCGACCCTCCATCACCTGAATCACACCCGTTTGCACCAATTCTGCCGGATCGCGCCCGGCAAGGTTCTGGCCACGATAGCGGATCGTGCCTTTGGTGATGTCGCCGCGTTCTGATTTCAAAAGGCCCGAGATAGCCTTCAGCGTCGTTGACTTGCCCGCGCCGTTGCCACCCAGCAGCGCGGTGATCGCGCCCTTGGGCACGCTCAGACTGACGCCTTTCAGCACCAGAATGACGTGATTATAAATCACCTCGATGTTGTTGACCTCGAGCAGGGTCTCGGTCTGGGGCGCAGTGTCGAGCATGGCGGATCCTCGGGGAGTGAGGACGGGCGCAACCAGCGCGCCCGTCCCGATATCAGATCAGTTGCAGGCGGACTGGATGTTGTTCTCGGCGGCGAAGGCTGCCGAGTCTTCCATCGCCAGTTGGGTGATCAATTCGCGATCGGCCGAGATCCAGTCCGAGATCAGGTTCCAACGGCCAGCAGCGGCATCCCAGCGCTGGACCATCGCCTGACCGCCACCGCCGTGGTTTTGGCACGACACGTCGAACTCGGCCGAGAAGTTGGGCAGCCCCAGTTCGGCCAGACGCTCTTGCGTGATGACCAGTGCTTCCATCCCGACGCGCATTTCGGCGGGCGTGATCTGCGCATGACCGGCGATCGTTTGTGCGGTGCGCGCGGCTTCGACCGCCAACATGGCCGCATAAAGGCCGCGCGAATACACGGCCGACCCGATCTGGTCCCCTGCACCCGCAGCCATGCCGCGATCCACGACATACTGCTGGATGTCCGCATACAGCGGATAGTCGGTGCCGACACCGTGGAAGGTCAGTGCGGTATAGCCGTTCGCACCAGCGCCAGCCGGGCGCACGTCATTTTCCGACCCCGACCACCAGATGCCGATGAAGTTTTCCATGTTGAAACGGATGTTGGCCGCTTCTTGGATGGCGACGGCGTTCATCACGCCCCAGCCCCACATCAGCACGTAATCGGGACGCTCGCGGCGGATTTGCAGCCACTGGCTGCCCTGCTCTTGGCCGGGGTGATCCACGGCGATCGGCAGGAAGGTAAAGTCCAGACGCTCGGCCAGGATTTCCAGCGTGCGGATCGGTTCGCGGCCATAGGCCGAGTTGTGATAGACGAGCACGATCTTCTTGCCCGCCAGCGAGCCCTCGTTCTGGCTGAGCAGGTAGTTGATCGCGACCGAGGCGCCGTCCCAGTAGTTGGCCGGATAGTTGAACACCCACGGGAACACGTCGCCATTCATCGCCGAAGT
>JBGSTN010001032.1:0-2691 GCA_041736455.1 Burkholderiaceae bacterium
CCCCAGCTCGACTCGGGCCGCCACTTCACGAAGCTGCGCGATCTGCAGTTCCAGCGCCTCGGCGTTGGCACGAAACGATGGATCACGGGTATTGATCGAAGAGCGGAGGACGGCCATGGATCAGATCGTCTCGCTGTAGAGTTCACGACCGATCAGCATGCGGCGGATCTCCGACGTGCCGGCGCCGATCTCGTACAGTTTCGCATCCCGCCACAGACGCCCGGTCGGATAGTCGTTGATGTACCCGTTGCCGCCCAGGGCCTGGATGGCTTCACCCGCCATCCAGGTGGCCTTCTCGGCCGAATAGAGAATGGCCCCCGCCGCGTCCTTGCGCAGCGTTCGCGAGTGATCCTGACGATCGCAGGCCATGCCGACCGCATAGACGTACGCGCGGCATGCCATCCAGGTACTGTACAGATCGGCCAGCTTGCCCTGCATGAGCTGGAATTCGCCGATGCTCTGGTTGAACTGCTTTCTTTCATGAACGTAAGGCAGCACGGTATCCATGCAGGCGGCCATGATGCCCAGCGGCCCACCGCACAGGACGGCACGCTCGTAGTCGAGGCCGCTCATCAGAACCTTGACGCCCTGCCCTTCGGCGCCGAGGATGTTCTCGAACGGCACTTCGCAGTCGTCGAAGAACAGCGGAAAGGTATTCGAGCCGCGCATGCCCAGCTTGTCGAGATGCGGGCCATGGCTGAAGCCTTTCATGTCGCGTTCGACGATGAAAGCGGTGATGCCTCGCGGCCCGGCTTCACCATCGGTCTTCGCATAGACGACCAGCGTGTCGGCGTCGCCGCCATTGGTGATCCACATCTTCGAGCCGTTGAGCACGAAGCGATCGCCCTGCCGATCGGCGCGCAGCTTCATCGAAACGACGTCGGAGCCAGCGTTCGGTTCGGACATCGCAAGCGCACCGACGTGCTCGCCACTGATCAGTTTCGGCAGGTACTTCTCCCTCTGCGCGGCATTGCCATTGCGATTGATCTGATTCACGCAAAGGTTCGAATGGGCGCCGTAGGACAGACCCACGGCTGCCGACGCACGTGAGATTTCCTCCAGCGCAATGATGTGCGCGAGGTAGCCGAGATTGGCGCCGCCATATTCCTCACCGACGGTGATGCCGTGCAGGCCGAGGTCGCCGAGCTTGCGCCAGAGGTCGGATGGAAATTCGTTGTCGCGATCGATATCGGCAGCACGCGGCGCGATCTCCCGGTCAGCGAACGAGCGGACCGTATCGCGCAGCATTTCGATCGTTTCGCCAAGCCCGAAATTCAGGGTCTGGAACTCTGCCATCTGGTATCTCCGTGAGTTTGCTCTGCGCGGCCTCCTAGTGTAGCGAATGCGCTGCCATCGCGAACGCCGGATGGATGGCAGGTTCGATTCAGCTCATCCTGGCGACCACTCTGCCGACCACTTCGCCGCGCTTGAGCCGATCGAGCACGCCCGAGATGTCGGCCGGTTCGCAGAGGGCAACCGGTATCGGTCTGAGCTTGCCCGAGCGCGCCAGGGCCACGACTTCCTGGAGTTCAGCCAGTGAACCGACGTAGGATCCCTGGATCGTCAACGCACGCTGCGCCAGCGGTACGAGCGACAGCGTGATCTCGCCGCCATACAGTCCGACCACGACGTAGCGACCGCCCTTGCGCAAGGCGCCCTGCCCGAGTTGTGCCGTCTCGGTCATGCCGACGAAGTCGAGCGCACCATGCACGCCGCCCTCGAGAGCGGTGAGCGTCTCGAGGGCCTTGGGATCCGCTGCTCCGATCGCGAGCTTCGCGCCCATCGCACGTGCGGCGTCGAACTTGCTTTCGTTGATATCGACCACCGCGATGTTCTCGTGTCCCATCGCTACCAGCATGCCGATCGCCATCAGGCCCAGGCCCCCGGCGCCCAGCACGACGATCCAGTCGGTCGGCCGACAGGGCATCAGCTTGCGCGCGGCACTGTAGGTGGTCAGTCCGGAGCAAGCGAGGATTGGCGCGTACGAAGGATCGAGATCGCCCACGTCGACGAGATATTTCGGATGCGGCACGAGTACGTGATCCGCATAACCCCCCGCCCGCTGGATGCCGATGAACCGCGGTGCCATGCACCAGTTGTCCATGCCATCCAGGCAGCGTGTACAGGTTCCGCAACCGGTCCACGGGTAGATCAGCCGATCGACGTTCAGGGTCACGTCCCCGGCATCCGGCCCGGCGGCGATGACCGTGCCGAAAGGTTCATGACCCATCGTCACCGGCGGCTTCATGCCCCGATCGCTCATGCGGAATTTCTTGCCGCCACCCAGGTCGAAGTAGCCATCGCGGATGTGCACGTCGCTATGGCAAACGCCGCAGTAGCTTACGCGCACCAGAACCTCGGTACCCTGCGGTACAGGCGTTGCGCGAATTGCCTGTTGCAGTGGCTGACCCCAATCGACGACGTCATAGCTGTTCATGGTTGGCCTTCGCTTTGAATGGACGAATTCGCAACTGTAGTCAAATCTGCGCTGGTCGCAAAACCGGTTGCAGTCGAACCGTCCCGAATACGGCGACGCGCGACGACATCATCCGCGTCATAATTCGCTGCCCGCCCGGTCGCTACGCGGCCCGTACCAGAGAGACGACGCCCGATGAACATTCGATTCGACGCATCCACAGTGGCCGTTGTGACCGGCGCCAGCCGCGGTATCGGCTTTGCCTGTGCCCAGGC
>JBGSTN010001039.1:0-13823 GCA_041736455.1 Burkholderiaceae bacterium
GCCGATGCCCGGCACCAGCAAGGGCATGTCGGGAGCCAGCCGGCGAATCCGCGCCAGTTCGTCCGGATACGTTGCGCCGACCACCAGTCCCAATTGCCGACCGTCGTTCCAGCTCGACTGGGCGAGACGGGCGACCTGCTCGTAGAGAGGGCGCGTGGTCTCGCCGATCGAGACCGACAGGGCCTGCAGGTCGTCGCCACCGGGGTTCGATGTCCGGCAGAGCACGAAAACCCCTTTGTCATGCCATGCCAGGTAGGGTGCGATCGAATCACCACCCATGTAGGGATTCACGGTGACGGCGTCGGCACCGTAGCGCTCGAACGCTTCGCGGGCGTATTGGACCGCGGTCGAACCGATATCGCCGCGCTTGGCATCCAGGACGACCGGGATATCCGGATGCCGATCGCGCAGGTGGGCGATCACCGCTTCCAACTGGGACTCGGCACGGGCACTGGCAAAGTAGGCGATCTGCGGCTTGAATGCGCAGGCATGGTCTGCCGTCCGGTCGATGATCTCGACGCAGAATCGCTCGATGGCGTCGGTGCGCCCGGCCAGCGAACCGGGAAGGCGGTCCGGGTCGGGATCGAGTCCGATGCAGAGCAGCGAGCGGCTCGCACGCCAACGGGCGGCCAGTTTTTCAGCGAATTTCACGGGTTCGTTCAACCGGGATCGAGGTAGGCAGGGAATGAAATGTACCGTTTCGCCGGCCAGTACTGATATTCGGCGCCTTCGACCCGCCCACTGTTATGCTTTCGTCGGCAGGGGCTGGCCAAAAGCCGGGCCCCGATTTTGCGCGGACGACATGTCGACACCATCGACTTTTCCGCGGCTGGCGACTATCGAAGACACGATCCTCGACTGGAGAGCTCCTGAATGAATGCACCGCTCGACCCGAAAATTTCCGCGGCCTTGCGCCGCGCCATCGAGACGGTCACGCTCGATGACAAGTACACGCTGAAGGAAGGCCGCGCCTTCATGTCCGGCACGCAGGCACTGGTGCGCCTGCCGATGCTGCAACGCGAGCGCGATCGCGCCGCGGGGCTGAATACCGCCGGATTCATATCGGGCTATCGCGGCTCGCCGCTTGGCGGACTGGATCAGGCCCTGTGGAAGGCCCGGCCTCATCTTGCGCGCGACAACATCGTCTTCCAGCCCGGCTTGAATGAAGATCTCGCTGCGACCTCGGTGTGGGGCACGCAGCAGCTGGCGCTTTCGAAGAAGTCGAAAGTCGATGGTGTCTTTGCTCTCTGGTATGGCAAGGGACCGGGTGTCGATCGCTGTGGCGACGTGTTCAAGCACGCGAATGCCGCCGGTTCTTCCCGTTACGGTGGTGCGCTGGTACTTGCCGGCGACGATCACGGCGCGAAGAGTTCCACATTGCCGCACCAGTCGGATCACATATTCAAGGCCTGCGGCCTGCCGGTGTTCTATCCGGCGTCCGTGCAGGAGTATCTCGATCTGGGCCTCCATGCGTGGGCGATGTCGCGTTATTCGGGGCTGTGGGTGGCGATGAAGACGGTCACCGAAGTCGTTGAAGCGTCGGCCACCGTCGACGTGAGCGCCGACCGAGTGAAGATCGTCATTCCCGGCGATTTCGAGTTGCCGGCAGCGGGGCTCAATATCCGCTGGCCCGACACGCCGCTCGAACAGGAAGCGCGCCTGCTCGACTACAAGTGGTATGCAGCGCTTGCCTATGTGCGTGCGAACCGTCTCAACCGGGTGGTCATCGATTCGCCCAAGGCGTGGTTCGGCATCATCACCGGCGGCAAGGCCTATCTCGATACCCGCCAGGCGCTCGAAGAGCTCGGTCTCGACGAACGCGCATGTGCCGACATCGGAGTGCGGCTGTTCAAGTGCGACGTCGTCTGGCCGCTGGAGGCGCAGACGGTCAGCGAGTTTGCTCGCGGTCTGGGCGAAATTTTGGTCGTCGAGGAAAAGCGCCAGATCATCGAATACGCGCTCAAGGAAGAACTCTACAACTGGCCGGACGCTGAACGGCCCGGCATCTACGGCAAGTTCGACGAAAAGGACGGCCGGGGTGGCGAGTGGGCGATGCCGATGGGCCGGTGGCTGCTGCCGGCTTATGCCGAACTGTCACCTGCGATGATTGCCAAGGCGATTGCGGCGCGACTGCTCGATCCAGGTCGTTATGGATCGCGGTTCGCACTCGACGCCGACATCCGTCATGGCATCGAAGCGCGCCTGGCGATCCTGGAGGCAAAGGAACGGGCGCTGCAGACAACGCATGCGAACGTTCAGCGCGTTCCCACCTTCTGTTCCGGGTGTCCGCACAACACGTCCACGCATGTGCCGGATGGTTCGCGCGCGATGGCGGGCATCGGCTGCCATTACATGGCGATCTGGATGCCCGAACGGCACACCGAGACGTTCACGCAGATGGGCGGTGAGGGCGTGCCATGGATCGGCCAGGCGCCATTCACCGACGAAACGCATATCTTCGCCAATCTGGGCGATGGCACGTATTTTCATTCGGGACTGCTGGCGATCCGCGCATCGATTGCGGCAGGCGTGAACATCACCTACAAGATCCTCTACAACGACGCCGTCGCGATGACCGGCGGACAACCGATCGACGGCACGTTGACCGTGCCGCAGATCGTGGCCACGATGCAGGCGGAAGGTGCCAGGCGAGTGGTCATCGTGAGCGATGAACCCGAGAAGCATCGCACCTTCGGTCGCTTCGGCATCACGGGCAGCGTCACCGTCCATCATCGCGACGAACTGGATGCGGTGCAGCGCGAGTTGCGCGAAGTGCCCGGCTGCACCGTGCTGATCTACGACCAGACCTGCGCGTCCGAGAAGCGGCGGCGGCGCAAGCGCATCGTCGACGGCAAGCCCGGTTTTCCCGATCCGCAGCGCCGCGTGATCATCAACGAACTCGTGTGCGAGGGTTGCGGCGATTGCAGTGTGCAGAGTTCATGCGTATCGATCGAGCCGGTGGAAACCGAATTCGGACGCAAGCGCCGGATCAATCAATCGTCGTGCAACAAGGATTACTCGTGCCTCAAGGGGTTCTGCCCGAGCTTCGTCACCGTCGAGGGCGGCAAGCTTCGTTCTCGCAAGGTTGCGATTCCCGGCAGTGCGCCGGGCTTCCCCGAGAGCGGAGCGAATGCCGAGCGACCCGTCACGACTACGGTCGACGCGAGCGCCGACGAACCGGGCAGGGACTGGCCTGAACTTCCCGACCCGGTGCAGTTGAGCCTGGACACGTCGGGCAGCACGACCTATGGCATTCTCGTCACGGGCGTGGGCGGTACCGGCGTGGTCACCGTCGGCCAGATCATCGGTATGGCGGCGCATCTCGAAGGGCTCGAGGTCTCGGTGCTCGACATGGCCGGACTGGCTCAGAAAGGCGGGGCGGTCTTCTCGCACGTCCAGTTGTCGCGCAAATCCAAAGGATTGCATGCCACCCGCATCGCGACTGGCGAGGCCGACCTGTTGCTGGGCGGTGATCTGGTCGTCAGCGCGGGTGCGGAGGCGTTGTCGAAAATGCGTCCCAACGTCACGCGTGCGGTGGTCAATGTCGATGTCTCTCCGACGTCCGAATTCCTGCGCAATCCCGACATGCAACTGCCCGTCGATGAAATGCGGCGCAGCATCATCGATGCCGCCGGTCCGCAGGATATCGACTTCCTCGGGATCTCGAGCCTCGCCAGTGCGCTGCTCGGCGACAGCCTCTACGCGAATCCGATGATGATCGGCTATGCCTGGCAGAAGGGCTGGCTGCCGTTGAGCCGTCTGGCGATCGAGCGGGCATTCGAGTTGAACGCGATCGCCGTTTCCGCCAATCAGCAGGCATTTCTCTGGGGGCGCAGGCTTGCGCACGACGAAGCCGCCGTCCGCAAGTATTCGTCGCCGGCGCAGGTGATCGAATTCCGGCGCCCTGTCGGCCAGGTGCGCACGCGTGTCGAACTCGATGCGTTCGTCTCGCGTCGCGTCGAGTTTCTGACGGACTACCAGAACGCGCGCTGGGCCGGACGTTATCGGGCGTTGATCGATCGGGTGGCGCAGGTCGAATGCGACCGCATCGGCGAGGAGGCGTCACGAATGCGCCTGAGTGCGGCCGTCGCGAAGTCGCTGTTCCGTGTGATGTCCTACAAGGACGAATACGAGGTCGCCCGGTTGCATGCGGCGACCAACTTCCGCTCGCTGATCGCAGATCAGTTCGAAGGCAACTACTCGCTGAAGTTCCACATGGCTCCGCCCGTGGCGTCTCGGATCGATCCTTCGTCGGGGCGACCCCGCAAGCGAACCTTCGGCGCCTGGATGATGCCCTTCATGGGTCTGCTGCGGCATGGCAAGAAATTGCGTGGCACGCGCTTCGACCCGTTCGGCTACAGCGAGGAGAGGCAAAGCGAGCGGGCCCTGATCCGGCAATACGAAGGCCTCGTCGACGATATCCTGGCGCGACTGAAGGCAGAAAATCTCGACACCGCCGTCGAACTGGCCAGTGTCGTGCAGATGGTCCGCGGCTATGGTCCCGTCAAGGAAAAGAACCTGAAGGATGCGCGCCTGCGCCAGGCCGAACTGCTTGCCGAGTTCCGCGATCAAAGGCTGCGCCCGGTGACGTTCATCAGGCCCGCGGCCACGTGAATCGTTTCCGCTTCATCCGCTCGGGGGCGAAGCCGAGGTCCTGACGAGGCCGGTGGCCTGCTGCCCGTGGTGGCCGCATCAGGCATGCGCCCGACCGGTTCCGTGCTGGCCGGGCCGACCGCGCAGGGATCGCCCCGACCGCTCCGTCATGCCTGGCGGACGTCGACCGTCGACTTCCGACCAAGGTCCGGAAGTCTCGTTGCGTCGACTTCTGAGGTGTCCGCGTTGCAAAATGCGGTACAGCGGTCCGATAATTTGTATTAATTCGAAACACACTCCCCTTATTAAAGGGGGGTTATTGCTCGCGTCAGCGCTCATTGATCAATTTATGGTTGTTTCGGCTGAAGTCCTGCTTGGAAACGGTGATATAGCTGCCGTTCCAGCGCGCACACAATGTCAGCACGTCAGTTCGCGGACGGCTGCATGGATGCGGCGCGTTGGACAGCAGCATCACGGCGCGCCTGATTTTCCGCCCGCGCTGTCGCATTTCTCACCACTGTGATGGCCAGCATGGATCTAGCCCCAACCTCTCTGATGTCGTCCGACCTGGGACAGACCCATGCACTGCTCCAGGTGCTCGACCGGCTCGTGGAGGCACGTGAAGATTGCGCGCGTTGGCCCGCTTTTCTGAGACAGTTGGCCCTAGCCAGCGGCGCCAGCAGCGCCGGCCTGGTCGCTCTTTCAGGCCGTAGCAGGGGAGAAATCTGGATTCCATGGAACATCGAGGCGACCGTCTTCGATCAATGGCATGGCTATTTCCGGCATATCGACCCATGGCTTGGCGCCACTCGGATGCCGCAGCGCGGTGACTACAAGATCGTCATCGGCGAAGAACTGGTCACCGACGATCGATTGCTCGACACGGAATTCTTCGAGACTTTTCTCAAGCCGAACAATATTCGCTGGATGCGGGGCGCCTGGTTCCGTCCCGACGCCTGCCACGCGTCCATCTACGGTGTGCTGCTCTTCCGTGGCGTGCACGAGGCTTCGTTCGGTTGCGACGTCGAATCGACGCTCGAACGCGTGATGCGCCGCGTCCAGGTCGACGAAAAAGTCGCTGTCGCCAATGCAATGAGTCGCGCCAGCGGGCTCGACGGGTGCGAGCCCGCGGTTTTCCTGCTCTGCGGTCATGGCGGACTGGTGATGTGCAATGAACGCGGCAACGAGCTGCTGGCTACGGGTGCCGTCGTCAACGGCGTTCGCTCGCTGAACTTTTCCAGTCCCGGTCTCGCGTTCTGGTTGGCGTCGCTGTTGGGCGAGGGCGGCCTCGATTCGGGCGTGTTCGGAGGCGCGGCACGTCAACGTGAAAAGCTCGCTGGTGTCGGTCTGTCACTGATCGAGCTCTATCCCTTCCGCCCCATAGATTCAGCGCTTTCGCTCAGCGGCGTCAAGTATGCGCTGACCATTCGCCCGTTGGAAGCGCGTGGCACCCCGAACGTGTCGCGAGCCGCTTTCCAGATGTATCGCTGGACTGCGGCCGGGTTCGACACCGTTCGACGACTCGCGGCAGGTGATTCGCTGCCCCAGATTGCGCAGGCCCGTCACTGCTCGCTGGAAACGGTGCGATCGCATCTCAAGAACGCCAAACGGAAGGCCAACGTCAAGCGCCAGGTCGATCTCGTTCGACTGATGATCTCGCTCGAGGGCTGAGCCCCAGTGTCGTCACCACGAGGTGGCGGACGTGCGCTGCCATACGGTGTTCGTAGACGAAGATTCCCTGCCATGTACCAAGCGCCAGCTCGCCGTTCGTGACCGGGATCGAAATGCTCACGCCGGTCAGCAGTGCGCGTGCATGCGCCGCCATGTCGTCGTCGCCTTCGGCGTCGTGCCGGTAGGCAGGATCTGCATCGGGTGCGAATCGGGCCAGCAGCAACTCGAGATCACGTCGTACGGTCGCGTCGGCGTTTTCAGTGATCATCAGCGAGGCGCTCGTATGCTGAATGAATACCTGGCAAAGGCCGGCGGACACACCACTTTCAGCGACACAACGTGCCACTTCGTCGGTGATCTCGATGGACTCACGGCCACGCGTTCGGATCGAGATCCGGGTTTGTACGACGTTCATCATCGATCGAAAGAATGAAAAGGCCTCCGCAGTTGCCCGCGAAGGCCTGTCGGTGCTGGACGGCGGACTGGCGTCCGCCGTCGCCAACGCTCGACCTTACATGCCCATGCCGCCCATACCGCCCATGCCGCCCATGTCGGGCATGCCGCCACCCGATTTTTCTTCGGGCATCTCGCCGATCATTGCATCGGTCGTGAGCATCAGACCTGCGATCGAGGCAGCGTTCTGCAGCGCGGTGCGTGCGACCTTGGCGGGATCGACGACGCCCATTGCCACGAGGTCACCGTATTCGCCGTTGGCAGCGTTGTAGCCGAAATTGCCGGTTCCTTCAAGGACCCTGGCAACGACTACGCTGGGTTCGTCACCACTGTTCGCAACGATCTGGCGAAGCGGTTCTTCGACAGCGCGCATCACGATCTTGATACCGGCTTCCTGGTCAGGATTGTCACCCTTGACCTTGATCTGCGAGCGAGCACGCAGCAGAGCCACGCCACCGCCAGCCACGATGCCCTCTTCGACGGCGGCACGGGTCGCGTGCAGCGCATCTTCGACGCGAGCCTTCTTCTCTTTCATCTCGACTTCCGTCGCGGCACCGACCTTGATCACGGCAACGCCGCCGGCAAGCTTGGCAACACGCTCCTGCAACTTCTCGCGGTCGTAATCGCTCGTCGCTTCCTCGATCTGGGCCCGGATCGCCTTCACACGGTTCTCGATCGCGCTGGCTTCACCGGCGCCGTCGATGATCGTGGTGTTCTCCTTGCCGATTTCGATACGCTTGCACGAACCGAGGTCGGTGAGTTCGGCGGCTTCGAGCGTCATGCCGGTCTCTTCCGAGATCACGGTGCCACCGGTCAGGATGGCCATGTCTTCGAGCATTGCCTTGCGACGATCACCAAAGCCGGGCGCCTTGACGGCACAGGTCTTCAGAATGCCGCGGATATTGTTCACGACCAGTGTTGCCAGCGCTTCGCCTTCGACTTCTTCGGCAAGGATAAGCAGCGGGCGACCGGACTTGGCAACCTTCTCGAGCACCGGCAGCAGATCGCGAATGTTGCTGACTTTCTTGTCATGCAGCAGCACGAACGGATCTTCGAGAATGGCGACCTGGCGATCGGGATTGTTGATGAAGTAGGGCGACAGGTAGCCGCGATCGAACTGCATGCCCTCGACGACGTCGAGCTCATTGTTGAGCGACTTGCCGTCTTCGACGGTGATCACGCCTTCCTTGCCGACCTTTTCCATCGCTTCGGAGATGATCGTGCCGATTTCAGGATCCGAGTTCGCGGAGATCGAACCGACCTGGGCAATTTCCTTGTGCGTGCTGCAGGGCTTGCTGTTCTTGGCGAGTTCTTCGACCAGTGCCGTGACGGCCTTGTCGATACCGCGCTTCAGATCCATCGGGTTCATGCCGGCCGCAACGAATTTCATGCCTTCGCGCACGATGCTTTGCGCCAGCACGGTCGCCGTGGTGGTGCCGTCACCGGCCAGATCGGAGGTCTTGGAAGCGACTTCCTTGACCATCTGGGCGCCCATGTTCTCGAACCTGTCCTTCAGTTCGATTTCCTTTGCCACCGAGACACCGTCCTTGGTCACGGTCGGCGCGCCGAAGCTGCGCTCGAGCACGACGTTACGACCCTTGGGGCCGAGCGTGACCTTGACGGCATTGGCCAGCAGGTTGACGCCGTCGACCATGCGCGAACGGGCCTCGTCATGGAACAGAACCTGTTTTGATGCCATGTTTCAAAACTCCTTGATTATCGAATCTGTGCGGATGCGGTTGTCACTGCAGAGCGGGGCACGCGCCAAACGCACGGCCACCGGTTCCGATCAGCTCTCGACCACAGCCATGATGTCTTCTTCGCGCATGACCATGACTTCGTCACCGTCGACCTTGACGGACTGGCCACTGTATTTGCCGAACAGCACGCGGTCGCCGACCTTGACGGCGAGCTTGCGCACCTTGCCGTCGTCGCCGATCTTGCCGTCACCCACGGCAAGTACTTCGCCCTGGTCGGGTTTCTCGGCCGCGTTTTCGGGAAGAACGATCCCTGATGCGGTTTTCCGCTCGTTGTCCAAGCGCTTGATGATCACGCGATCATGCAGGGGACGCAGTTTCATGCGTTAGCTCCTAAGCCATTCATTTATTTCGATGAAGTGACAAATTTCGACGGATCGAACCTTGTCACCGGGATGAAGCCACAGGGGTTGCCTGACTGGACCGGCAGTCGCCGATCGCGGGCTGCACGACTCGGGGCCGATACGCATCAGAGGTGTTCGGGCCATGCCCTACGCACCTGATCGACTCCAAGATTATTAGCACTCACCTGTAGCGAGTGCTGATAATAGACACAATGGCGCCGAAACTCAAATCCCCTCTCGAACGATCGGGACATTCGCGCTCGAGGGCGATCGAGGGTTCATGCAAGACGACTGCTGCGCAGAACGGGATCCTGCCCGAGGCGGGCAGGGCGCTTCAGCATCGAGGGGGCAGGGTCGAGGGAGGCCCTGGCCGGGTCAGGGAGGCCTTGGCCAGGTCTAGGCCGGGCCAAGGTCCGGCCCTATCCGAGCGAGCCGTACCCCTGGTTCGAAGGCCCGATCCTCAGGGTTCGGGATGCGCGATGATCCGACTCGGGTCGTCCATCGCGTCGACTACCGCGCAAGCGCCCGCATCTCAATAGATGGCGATCGGATTGCCGGGTGAACCCGTGGCACCTTTCATCTTCAGAGGCGACCAGGTGAACAGGAACTCATATGCCTTGTCGGCAACCAGTTGCGTGAGATCCAGATTCTCGAGGTTCCAGATACCCCTGCGGGTCTGGAGTTGCATGTGACATTCGAAAGGCTGCGCGTTCTCGCCACCGGCGCCCTTGCCGACGGCTTCCGTCGCCCACGTGTCGCCGCCGATCAGGATCACCTTCCGTGCGGCGAGATACTCGCAGGCGGATAGCCCGAACCCCGGCTCACCGGAGTTGAATTTTGCCGTGCGCTGGGTCTTCTCGGCAGGATCGAACGAATCCCAGAGCTTCGGATCCCAGATGTTGCCGTGTCCCGTGTGGATGAAGACGCAGTCACCGGTGCCGATGGGGGCGATGCCCTGGCGCTTCACCATTTCCTCGACATCCTTGTCGGTCACGATGCCTGGATCGGTCTTGCTGTTCTCGACCGGAACCGGCAGAGGGCCGCCGCGCAGCGCCACGGCATCGAGCAAGACGCCGCGGCACACGAAGCCTTTCTGGGCGACGTGCTCGACGCCGAGAGGGCCCATGCCGTAACTGCCGATCTCCTTGTCGCCGATGAAGCGTCCGTTGTAGAAGAACATGCCCTTCGATGTCGTGACGCCGATGTGTCCCGGGCCATCGAACTGCGTGCCGATCTGGCCGATCTCGGTGGCCAGGTATTCGTCGTTGTAGACCATCTGCTTCTCACCGAATGGCCCGCCGGTCGGCAGACCCGGTATCGTCATTCTCCAGCCGCGCGAACCGAATGCCGGCGCATCGCCGGCATAGACCTTGCCGAGCGTCGCCACCTTGCCTTGCTTGACGAGACCCACCGCTTTCAGCACGATTTCCGGCGTCGTGCGATTCGGTGCGCCGATCTTGTCGGTCGCGCCCCATTCGGAAGGGGCCCAGCTCTGCTTGATCGGCTCGTCGTTGACGGCAACGTCGGCTGCATTCGCCGTCGCGGCAGCCAGCAGGCCGCCAACGGTAATCATCATCGGGATCAATCGCATGTTGTCTCCAGTCGTTTGGCACGTGGCCGCTGACGTCGGGTCAATCGGGTCGCGCCGGGTTATAGGTCAATTGCATGCAACAGCGCCGCCAGCATACCGACCTGGCTGCGAATCGGCAATCTGGCAATCTTCCAGGCCGATCCGGAGCGACCGACTCGCGGCGCACCCCTGGCCGATGGCGAACGGCCGGGCAGATCGTTCCCCATCGGGCCGCTCGTCGGGCAAAGCTTTCCGCTGAAGGTGTGAACGTCTCGCGTGACGGACACGGGTCGACGTCACTGCTTGCTTAATCGTGCAGCGGCACAGATACTCGCCGGGCACACACCTCCCGATCACCCATTGCCGGTTTCCGTACTGCGGCGCCGGACCTGAAGCCGACAGACGAAATCGTGATCAATGCGCCGGGCGAATTACCCGCGGAAACCGTTGTCGTTCGTGCGGCTAGCGCTGCCGATATCGATTGGCTGGTCGATATCGAGAATCGTTCGTTCGACTCTGACCGACTGTCACGGCGCAGCTTCCGGGCCTTCATGGCCTCCGACAGTGCCATGCTGCGGATTGCCGAACGCGACGCTGCCCGGGTCGGCTATTCGCTCGTGCTGTTTCGTCGCGGCACGGCGCTTGCCCGGCTCTATTCGATCGCCATCGATCCGGTGCTGGCCGGTCGCGGGCTGGCCACGAACTTGCTCGGTCAGGTGGAAGCGGAATGCGCGCGCGCGGGCAAGGTCCTGATGCGACTCGAGGTGGCAACCGACAACGTGGCCGCGCAGCGCCTGTACGCGCGCGCCGGTTATCTCGCCATCCGTACGATGCGCGGGTACTACGAAGACGGCGGCGACGCGCTGCGCATGGAGAAGTCGCTGCGCGCCGAACTGAACATGGCGCCTGTACTGCGTGTGCCGTACTACGGCCAGACGACCGAGTTCACCTGCGGCCCTGCCTGCCTGATGATGGTTCGCAAGTACTTCGACAGTTCGTTTCGACTCACGGCCTCGGAAGAGGTTCGCCTGTGGCGGGCGGCGACGACCGTCTTCATGACGAGGGGACTGGGCGGATGCGAGCCCTGGGGCATGGCAGTTGCCCTGGTCGAATCGGGTCTGCGCGTGGAACTGTGCATCAGCGAGTCGGGTCCGCTGCTGCTCAACACCGTCGGCAAACCCGAAAAGCGTCGGGTGATGCGGATCGCCCAGGCCGACTTCCATCGCCGTGCCGCGGAACTCGCCATCCCTGTGGTGGGCGCGATCGACGCGCGGGCGCTGGCTGAGCAACTTTCACCACAATGTCTTGCCATCGTCCTGATTTCAAGTAATCGCATGTTCGGCGTACGCGTTCCTCACTGGGTGGTCGCGCATCAACGAATCGGCGAGCACATCCTGATTCACGATCCGTGGATCGAACCCGATCATTTCGAGACTGCTGCGAACGCTTCGAATCTGCCGGTACCCGTCGACGAATTCGGACGAATGTCGCGGTATGGCAAATCGGGTCTGCGTGCTGCCCTGCTCGTACACGGACCCGCGGGTTCGAAAGGAACTTTCCCTTGAAGCGTTTCGTGCTGGTCGCAGATTCGGCCGATGATTTGCAGATGTTCGGTGACCAGTATGCGATCGCCACGACGGCGGCCTACGTTTCCGGGCGAATGGGCTTCGAGCACAAGCGATTGCGCGTCATCAATCTCTCGCGCAGCTTCGAATACCAGAGCATGGGCTACTACACCTCCCTGCTGGCCGAGGCGCGTGGTCACCGTGTGCTGCCGACCGTCGAAACGGCACTGAATCTCGCCAGTCGCGATGGCTATTCGAATCGACTGCCCGAATTCGACGCGGTGCTCGCGAAGGCGCTGGCGCGCCATCGGATCGAGGCGCCCGAGTCGTTGCTGGTCTATCTGGGGCAGGCCGAGGATGAACGCTTCTCAGCCCTTGGCCGCCGCGTCTTCGAGTGGTTCGGCGCGCCGATCATCAACCTGCACTTCCGCCGTCACGATTCGCAGACGCCGGCCGACGTCGATCGTCGTGCCGGCATTACGCGCATCTCGATCCGCAGCTTCGGACGCTTGAGCGCTGCGCAGAAGATCGAGTTCGCACGCGTGCTCGCCGCCCGGTCGAACGCCGTATGGCAATCGCCACCGGTCCATACGTCGGCTCGGTTCGCCCTTGCAGTCCTGCATGATCCGGCTGAAATCCTGCCGCCGAGTTCGGGTGACACCTTGCGCTGGTTCGCGCGGATGGCGGAAAAGCAGGGGGTGGCGATCGAACCGATCGCTCGCCGTGATCTCGCGCGACTGGCCGAGTTCGACGCGCTCTTCATCCGCGAAACCACGTCGATTCGCGACCACACCTTCACGTTCGCACGTCGCGCGCGCGCCGAGGGCATGCCGGTCATCGACGACCCGGTGTCGATGATCCGCTGCACGAACAAGATCTACCTATGGGAGATCCTTTCCAAGGCCGGTTTGCCCACGCCACCCACCATGGTGCTGAGGCGTGATTCGAGCCTCGATGAAGTGGCGAACCGACTGACTTTCCCGCTGGTCCTCAAGGTGCCTGACGGTTCTTTCAGCCGGGGCGTGAAGAAAGCGGCCGACATGGCCCAGTTGCGCACGCTCGCCGACGATTTCTTCCGTGAGTCCGAACTGCTGCTCGCGCAGCGTTTCATGCCGACCGAATTCGACTGGCGTATCGTCGTGCTGGCCGGCAAGCCGTTGTTCGCCTGCCAGTACCTAATGGCCCGCAATCACTGGCAGATCGTCAATCATCGCAGCGATGGCCGGGCGATCGAGGGCGGCTTCAAGACGGTCGCGATCGACGAGGCGCCGTCCGCGGTAATGGCGGCGGCGGTCGCTGCGGCGAAACTGATCGGCGATGGGTTCTATGGTGTCGATCTGAAGGAAACGCGGGATGGCGGTGTCGTGGTGATCGAGGTCAACGACAATCCGAACCTCGAGCACGGCGTGGAGGACAAGGTCGAGGGTCTGGCAGTCTGGCAAGCACTGTTACACTGGTTCGCCGAGCGATTGAAACGCTGAAGACGTTGTCCGGGCGCTGTCGGATCGCGACGCGCGCGACCGGGGTGCCGCACTGGCCCACCCGATTCCGGTATTGCCTCGCTTCAAGGGGAGACCGAATCCCTGCCGGCGATCTGAAAATCTCGGTTCGGATTTCGGCAAATAAGCGAAAACGTGGAACTATTGCCCTTTTTGTAACTTGTGACATTTGACGCGCCGTCCGAAGTCGGCACAATTCGCGCAACGCCAACCAAGGAGCGAGGAACACGAATGTCCACCGCGTATGCGACGTCAGTCGCACGAATGAGTAGTTTTCGCCATAAACACCTGTTGATCGTAGCCGCGATCGCCGCCATGGCGGCTTGTGGCGGCGGCAGCGACGACAGCACGCCGGCCGTTTCGGGCGGTTC
>JBGSTN010001047.1:0-3418 GCA_041736455.1 Burkholderiaceae bacterium
CCCCTGTTGCGCAACTGTCGTCGACGCGGTCAGCGCGCCAACTACCAGCAGGGCGGCCGACGCCCATCGTCGTCCGCCCTGCATCTCACGAGCCGCTGTAGCTGATGCGATATATCGCACCGTTATGGTCGTCGCTGACGAGCAGCGAGCCGTCCTTCATCACGAGAAAATCGACGGGCCTTCCGACGTACTCGTTGTTCTGGACGAAGCCGCTCATGAACGTTTCATATGTTGCGCCGCCCTTGCCGTCAGGTTTCGCGACCAGGACGTCCGAGTACTTCTGCGTACGGTTCCACGGACCATGGCGCGCGATGAACATCGCACCCCGATACTCCGCCGGGAACATGTTGCCGGTGTAGAACTTCACGCCGAGCGTGCCCGCGTGCGGCCCCAGCAGTGCAGCCGGCTTCGTGTAGTCGCTGCACGACTTGCCCCAGCCGAACTCCGTATCGGGAATGTTGCCCTGATGGCAGTACGGAAAACCGAAGTGCTGCTTGCCAGGCTCGGTGACGTGGTTCAACTCGTCATTGGGCAACTCTTCGCTGAACCAGTCGCGCCCGTTGTCGCCGAACCAGAGATCGCCGGTCTTCGGATCGAAATCGAATCCGACGGTGTTGCGCACGCCTGAAGCGATGGTCTCGACATTCGTCCCGTCGAGATTCATCCGGTAGATCTTCGCGTAATCGCCCGGGTCGCAGATATTGCACGGCGCACCGATGTTGTAGTAGAGCTTGTCGTTGTGGACACGCAGGAATTTCCAGCTGTGGTCGCTACCACCCGGCAGGTCGTCCTTCAGCACTTTCGTGGGCTCGCCCAGCTTGTCGAGTTTGTCCTCGACGTTGTCATAGCGCACGAGTTTCTTGTGCGTGCCGAAGTACAGCGTGCCTTTGTGGAATTCGATCCCGGCCGCCTGCTCGGTCTGGTCGATGATGACCTTCGGCTCGCGCTTGCCATTGACGGCCTTCTCGGGCAACACGTAAACCTTGTTCGCGACGAAGAGACTACTCACGAAGATATTGCCCTTGTCGCCCTGTCGCATCGCGCGTGCGTCGAGCACACCAGACGCCCAGACCTCGGCCTTGAACCCGGCTGGCAACTTGAACTTGTCTATCGGCAACTGGTCGGCCGCCGTAGGAATCGGGAACGCGGGTATCGGGGCCATGCGCATCGCGGTTTCGGTCTTGGGGCGGCCCTTGGCCCAACCAGGTTCCTCTGCGGGCGCCTGCTGTGCCGAGGCATGACCGAAGGCGGCCAATATTGCTGTCGCAAGCAACATTCGAGCTGGAAGCATGCTGTTGTCTCCTTGGTTTGTTGGTGTCCTAATTTATATCGCGCAAGCACAGCGCAGTAATAAATGCCGCGCCGGTTGTGGTCATAGCGGAGGCCTTCGATTCAACCCGTGTATGTGCGACGGCGCCCGGCGAATTCGCACCGCAATGAAGCCAGGAAGAATGAACGTTTCGTGAATAGTGAACGATTCATGAACCGCCGAGTTGCGAGCGCCGTGGGGGGCATCGCCTCGACGACGAAACGTCGTGCGGTGGCGAGCGACCTGCGATGAGGCGATGGCGAGGAGCGGGGCGAAACGCCGCGCTCCTCAAGCTGCCGAGCGTTTCGACTCGGCGCGCGCCGGCTCCCTTCGTCGCAAGTGTTCGTGCGGCGCCTCGATCGCAAGATGGGTGGCGATATCGGCGGCGAGCCGAGCGCCCATTCGCTGCTGGTAGTCCGTCCAGAACTGCTGCACGCGCTGCGCAAGCGTCTCGAGTTGGGTGTGGTCGAGCACGCGCGGCAGGTCACGCCAGCTCTTGACCTTCGGGCACGGGAAATCGGGGCCGAACTGCTCTGTCCACAGGTCGCGATGGCGCAACCACCAGAAGATCTCCTGCCAGTAGCACCACGTCCAGGGGGTATAGGTGTGTGAACGCTCGCGGCTGAACACATCCTTGATCACCTTGAGCAAGAGCTTGCGGACCGTGAGTACTTCGACCACCGGCACCGCGCCGGCCATCATCGCCTCATAGACACGATAGCTCTCGACGTGGCGGTTGCCGCCCGGGGCGAGGCAGTACTTCGTGTCGCACAGCATGCGCACGTAGTTGTCGAAACTCAGGCTGCTCGAATCATTGAACGCCTTGCCCAGTTCCATCGCGCCGCCAGGAATTCGTCTTGCATGATGGACCATGCTCCGGCGCGACAGGCGGCCCGGCACGAATCCGGCGAACGACCACAGGAGCTTGCGCTGGGCGATCGGCTGCGGCTCGAGGTGCTGCACCAGGCCCTTCTTGAAACCGAGCGGAAACCAGCGCACGTTGGGTCGGTCGGCGACGCCGGGCCGCTCGGTCTGGCGCCAGACGAAGGCCGCCGCTTCGTAGAAATCGACCGGTTGCTGCGAAAACTCGTCGCCCACATGGATCGCACCGACCGAGAGACCGGCATCGCGGAAGCGGCGCAAGTAGTCGTGCGTGGAGATGCCATCGCACGGCTCGCCGCGGGTGACGACGATCGCACCAGGACCGATCCACTGGTGATGCAGGTCGATGACCTGCTCGTAGGCTACGCCCGACATCTCGATCACGCGCAGGATCCATTCCGATTCGAGCATCATTGCCGGGTCGGCTTGCCATACCAGGGTCAGCATTGGATTGTCATTCGAAGGGAACCCGCGATATGGCCCGCGCGATGAACGATGCGCCACGGTTCGGTCGAAGCATGGCGACAAGCGCCCAGGGACGCGTTGACGACGATCAACCAATGCTGTCCCCTCGAAGCTGGTTGGCGCTTCCTCAAATTCCGGGATGACCCTCGTCGGACCGGTTCCGCTGGCCGATCCCGATCGAGGCACCTGGCCATCGCCTTTGTTGCGCACCCGAATTCGCGATCCGCAACGGACCTGCTTTTCATGCTGTCGCAAGTAAGCACCCGCTCTCTCCCCATGATCCAACCCTTGGCGCTCAATCGTCCGCCGGAACTCGCGCTGTACGACCGCCGCCTACCCACCGCGGGCCGGATCGCACGCGCAACCGCATCGCGGCACCCCGGGTGACGTCGGTGAATCCCCGTTCGGACTTGATGATCCGGCGTCGCCTGCGGCTACGCCGGGTCTCCTTTGGTGTTAATTTGCCGAATCGACGTTCAGTCCCCTTGCCGGCCCTCAGCCCCTACCATGACCATGACTGCCTCCGCCGTGTCCTCCCCAACCTTGCCGTCTGCAGCCTACACGGTGCTTACTCCGCATTCGGTGGTGGCGACGGTACTGACCCGGGGGCCGTGGGATCCCCGGCACCAGCACGCCGGTCCGCCGATCGCGATGGTCTGCCGCGCGATCGAAGCCGTGGCCAATGAACACGGCCTCGGCCACATCGGCCGCCTGACGGCCAACCTGCTCAGGCCGGTGCCCATCGGCAAGCTCGAGAGCGAG
>JBGSTN010001056.1:0-3238 GCA_041736455.1 Burkholderiaceae bacterium
CCAGGCGGGCAACTGTATCGACGCGCCGCGCGACCGCCAGTAGCCGCTCGCCTACAACGCGCAGTAGCTCGTCACCGGCGGCGTGGCCATGGCTGTCATTGACTTGCTTGAAGTCGTCCAGGTCGATGAGCACCACGGACACTGACGGCGTCGGCGTGGCCTCCAGCGCGGCCTTCAGCAACACGCGGAACTGGGTCCGGTTGACCAGACCAGTCAGCTCGTCGTTGTGCGCCAGCCAAGTCAGGCGCAGGTGCGCCTGATGCTTGTCGGTAACATTGGTTGCAACCCCTCGCCAGCCGTTGATCCGGCCATCGGCGTCCAGCAGCGGATGTGCGGTGATCGCCCACCAGCTGTGTCCGTCGGGACCCGCAAACGCGACGAGTTGTTCTCGCACGGCGGCACCGCGAGTAAGCTGCTGCATCAACGCAGTCCAGCGTGCGGCGGCGTCTTCGCCCGCCATCAGAATTGCGCGACGAAGTACCCAAGTAGCCCTCAGCCCCGGCAAAACGCCGGGCGTTACACCCAGCGCGCCTGCCAGCCTCTGCGATACGTGTCGAAAGCGGCCGCGTGCGTCGAGTTCCCATAACAGATCGCTCGCATGGTCCTGGAAGTCTCTGAGCAGCAGACCGATGACCTCATTCTGGTGGTCAGCGCGCGTCTCTGCCACGAGGCGGGCACCAAAGCTGCGAGCCCACGACCAAGCGCTGAAGATCACGATCAAGCAGTAGATGCCCAGCATCACGGCGGTTCCGCCGGCCACGCTCAAGTCGGAGCGCCAAAGCGCCAGGAAGCTACCTGCACCCAGCAGTACGACCCAAGAGGTGGCGGCCATCGGGACGGTGCTCAGCGCGAAGCCGCCTGCGCAGATCATGCCGGTTACGACCATCCCGACGATGAACTGCGCGCCGTTGTCCAGTATCGAGAACAAGCCGAGCGGCAGCACCCCCCACATGGACCCCAGCACGCTGGCGTGGATGACGGCACGGCGGACCGCCCGCAATGAAGCGGTCGTTCGAGTGCGCGCCCGCCCGCGCAGCCAACCACGCCACCCCAGGAGTGTGAGCCCGGTGATCCCGGCCATCCATAGGATCAGAAACGTATGCGAGACCTGCGCCCAGGTCACCAGACCGATCACGCTGGCATTGGCGACATTGACGGTCATCGCCAGTGGTGTCAGCTGCAGCATCGCCTGTAACTGGCGCGCCCGAAAGTAGGCGGCCTTCGGGTCGTCGACGGCGTAGGGCCGCCATGAGTCCACGACTCGCCTCCAACCCGGCGCGGCACTGGATGTCAGATCCCTATTGATGGTCGCGCTTGGCATGGTCGCAGGCATCTCATGGCTCGAAGGATCTTGTGCCCGCCTTGTCATGTTCTATCGGTTCTGGCACAAATCTCTGATCGCCGCGGGCGACCGTCCCCGACCCCCTGACCGTCGCGCCATCCCGGCCAGGCAGGAGGGATCGACAACGTGTCCGCGGCGCCATGGACTGCAGCAATCGCTGGTTCAGCCCGTATCCGGGTCCGAAACCGGCAACAGGGTTGTCGCATGAGTCGACCATGGCATTTGCGGCCTGGTCGACGTTCCGATCGGTTTCGTTCGCCGGGATGATGTCGGGTGCCATTGGCAAAAACCCGGTACGACCGCTGCGGGCGAAGAAGCGCGAACTGCCGTCCAGACTCCAGGCAGGGAAACCCCCGTCGAATGCGGTCTGCGTCAAACGCTGGAGCTCACCAGGATCGAGATCGATGGGTCAGATCGTATCACTGTAAGCTTGGGCGACGCCCCGCATTTCTACGCGGCGTGGCTGCTTCGACGGTGCTGCGTTGTCGATATCCATCATGGTCGGCAGCAATATCCGTCATCGATGTCGGCAACTCGCAATATGAAGCTATCGATCTTGGTCTTTCAATAGAAAAATTCTTACAAGGTTCCCGACGATAGCCCTACCGCCTATGACGAACCCATCGGATGAGCCAATCGATGCCGGCCAACTTCGGGAAGCCAGGAACAGTCGATGACGTTCGTGTCGATCGCGTGCGAGGGCCAGTGGTTACCACGCACACGGCATTCGGTTGGACGTCGGTCGTCGCGCTCATTGGTACGCGCATGTTCGCCAATCGGATGCAGGTTGCGCCAACGGCGTCGGCGACGAAGACGGCTTCGCGCCGGCTCTCGAGCGCCATGTCGATGCGATCGAGTTGATCCTCGCGGCGATCACGGGAGCCGACCGCTCCGGCGACGACGTGGTGCCGGCCCTAGACCCGGCATCGAGCGGCTTCTTCGAGAACGGCCGCTACAACCTGCTGACCGAGACACGCGCAGCCGTGCAGATGGCCTGCGACGCGAACTGGGGCGCGATGGTGTCGCACCGCAGCGGCGAGACGGTGGACAGCTTCATCGCAGACCTCACGGTGGCGCTGGGTACCGGGCACTTGAAGACCGGCGCACCCTGCCGAGGCGAACGGGTGGAGAAGTACAACCAGCTGATGCGGATCGAAGAGACATTGGGCGCCTTGGCGGTCTATGCAGGCCGCCACGCGTTTGTTCGCTGACCTTTCCGCGCGGGCAATGGCCCTTTCATGAGGCGGGCATCCCTGAATTCAACCTTCAACGTGAAGATCTGACATGGCTATCGCTTCCAACTGGTTCGTTTGGGCTCTCTTTTCGGCGGTATTCGCGGCGCTCACGGCAATCTTCGCCAAGATCGGCCTCGCAGGCGTCGACTCCGACCTCGCCACGCTGATCCGTACGGTGATCATCCTGGGCGTGCTCGGCGCCTTCGTCTATGCAACAGGCAAGTGGTCCAACCCGTTCGAGTTATCGGGCAAGACCTGGTCGTTCCTCGTCCTGTCGGGTCTCGCGACCGGCGCTTCGTGGGTTTGCTACTTCCGCGCCCTGAAGATCGGTGAGGCGTCGAAAGTGGCTCCCGTCGATAAGCTGAGCGTGCTTCTCGTGACGGTATTTGCCGTGGCGTTCCTGGGTGAACGGCCATCACTGCGCGAGTGGATCGGGATCCTGATGGTCGGTGCGGGAGTGTTCGTACTGGCGCTCAGGCGGTAGCAAGCAACCTCGTTGACGTCCACCCCTGCCTCGCTTACGCGCCCGGCGAGCCGGGAAAGGCAGGGGATTCCTACGGCGCTACGCGTTGATTTGCGAAGCCGCTTCGGTGGGTTCTTGCTTCACCGGACGGCCCGACTGCGCCCTTCCTCCGCAAGCCAACACGGCATGCCCTGCCGC
>JBGSTN010001076.1:0-1601 GCA_041736455.1 Burkholderiaceae bacterium
GCAGGCGGCTGCGCCCGATGCGCCGTTACTGCATTTCCTGAAGAAATACTTCATGGCCGCCGGCCCCGCGCAGGTGTCGAAGTCGGCGCTCGAGGCACGGGCGATGGGCTATCTGCTCGAATCCGAGCTGGTCAACTTCAATCGCTACGAACTGCTCTATCAGGCGGTTCGGCAGGTGAAGGCGATGAGCGATGCCGGCTATCGCCCGCCGCAACGCGCTGTGTTCGCCGCCGCCGGACGAAGCGCGGCCGCAACGATCAAGGCGCAACTCGTCAACATGCGTGAAGGGGGGATGATCTCGGCGCACGACTTTCACCTCGGCAGCACGATCGCGCACGTGATGACGGGCGGTGACGTCGAGGCCGGCGCGATCATCGATGAAGCCTGGGTGATGGCGCTCGAGCGCGAGGCCTTCATGGGCCTCATCGCGCATCCGAAGACCCAGGAGCGAATCATGGGCATGATGCAGTCCGGCAAGCCGGTGCGAAATTGACCAACGATCCGAGGAACCGATCATGAACAAGCAAATTCAGGATGCCTGGATCGTCGCGGCCAGGCGCACGCCTGTCGGCAAGGCGCCGAAAGGCACTTTCCGTTACGTGCGGCCGGACGATCTGCTGGTCCATGCGGTGCGCGCAGCGCTCGCCGATGTACCCTCGCTCGACCCGGCGGCCATCGAGGATGCGATCATCGGTTGTGCGATTCCCGAGGCCGAACAGGGCCTCAATGTCGCGCGCATCGGCATGTTGCTGGCCGGTCTTCCCGATACGGTAGGGGGCGTGACCGTCAACCGCTTCTGTGCTTCGGGTTTGACCGCGCTCGCGATGGCGGCGGATCGGATTCGCGTCGGTCAGGCCGACGTGATGATCGCTGGCGGGACCGAGTCGATGAGCATGGTGCCGATGATGGGCAACTCGCCGTCGATCAACCCGGCGGTGTTCGATGGGGACGAGAACATCGGTATCGCGTACGGCATGGGCATGACCGCCGAGAACGTGGCAAGGCAATGGAAGATCTCGCGCGAGGCGCAGGACGGCTTTGCACTGGCATCGCACCAGAAAGCGCTCGCCGCACAGCGCTCGGGTGAGTTTGCCGACGAGATCGCGCCGATCGACGTGACCGACAGGTTTCCCGATCTCGCTACCGGCAGACTCGACGTGCGCCAGCGTCGGGTCGAACGTGATGAGGGCCCGCGAGAAGATGCGACGCTCGAACGTCTGGCCAAGCTGCGCGGTGCGTTCGCCTCACCGATCGGTCCGAGCGGCCGTCCGACCGGGCTTGGCACCGTGACGGCCGGCAACAGTTCGCAGACCTCCGACGGTGCCGGCGCGCTGATCGTCTGCTCGGATGCGGCGCTGAAGCGTTTCGACCTGAAGCCGCTGGCCCGGTTCGTGTCCTTCGCGGTGCGGGGGGTGCCGCCCGAGATCATGGGCATCGGTCCGAAGGAGGCGATTCCGGCTGCACTCCGTCATGCCGGTATCACGCAGGACCAGCTCGACTGGATCGAACTGAACGAAGCGTTCGCGGCGCAGTCGCTTGCCGTGATGCAGGACCTCGGCCTCGACCCGTCGAAGGTCAATCCGCTGGGCGGCGCGATCGCG
>JBGSTN010000008.1:0-1552 GCA_041736455.1 Burkholderiaceae bacterium
CCCGCACGCGCGCAGACGATCGCGATGCCCGCGCCCATGGTGCCGGCGCCGGCGATGCCGATGGTTCGAATGGATTGCATGGGATCTCCTTTCAACGTTGCAGAAAGCTGCGGCCGACGAGCTGGCGGTGGATCTGGTTGGTGCCTTCCCAGATCTGCGTGATCTTCGCATCGCGCATCAGCCGCTCCATCCGATAGTCCTTGCAATAGCCGTAGCCGCCGAGCAGTTGCACGCCATCGGTGGTCATCCGCATCGCGAGGTCGGTCGCGCGGTACTTGACGATCGATGCCTCGATGCCGATGTCCTGCTCGCCGGCATCGAGGCGCGCCCCGACCTGCCACAACCAGTTCTCGACGAGCACGAGTTCGGATGCGAGGTCGGCAAGCATGAACTGGATGCCCTGGAAATCTAGGATGCGGCGTCCGGACTGCCGTCGCGTGTTGATGTAGTCGACCGCATCCTCGAACGCGGCCCTGGCGATGCCCAGGCCGTGCGCGGCCACGCTGGGTCGCGACTTGTTCAATGACGCGAAGAGAATCCTGAGCCCGTCGCCCGGTTCGCGCAGCAGGTTGGCACGAGGCACGCGACAGTTGTCGAATGCCAGCGTCGCGGTGCTCGACGCACGCATGCCCATCTTGTCTTCGAGCCGCACGACCGAAAGGCCGGGCATGCCCTGTTCCAGGACGAGCACCGAGATGCTTTCCTTGGCGCCGGCAATGCCGTCCCACTTGCCGAACAGCACGAACAGATCGGCCACGTCGCCGTTGGTGATGAATGTCTTGCCGCCGTTGACGACGATGTCGTCGCCTTCCGGCCGGAAAGAGGTCTTCATTCCGGTCGCATCCGACCCGGCTTCCGGTTCGGTGATCGCGAGCGCAGCAAGACCGCCGGCAGCGATCCGGGGCAGCAGGCGGCTCCTCTGCTCGTCGTTGCCCCAGTCGATCAGCGGCTTGATCGCGTGGAAGTTGGTTGCCCAGATGATGCCGGTCGACGCACAGGCCTTGCTGATCTCACGCACACAGGCGAGGTAGGCCGTGTAGGACAACGGTGCGCCGCCGAACGCTTCCGGGACGAACATCGCATTGAGGCCCAGTTCATTGATCGCACGCACGTTGTCCCAGGGAAACTCGGCGGTGCGGTCGGCTTGTTCGGCGCGTGGCGCGATCTGCTCCGCGGCGACCGCCCTGACACTGTCGAGCAGCATGCGCTCGTCGCTCGACAGGGGCAGTCGGTGGTCGAGGCCTTCGAGCACGTTCATGACTTCAGGATCTCCTCAATGCGCGATGCCCTGGGCACCGTCGATGTAGATGGTTTCGCCGGTCAGGAACCGGCCCCCTTCGTTGAACAGCAGCGTCACCAGTTCAGCCACGTCGTCGGCCGTGCCGGGCTTGCCGCCGGGAATACGTTTCTCCAGGTATGCCGCGAGCGGGCCTGCGCTCATCGCCTCGGCGTTCAGGTCGGTCTGGATGTAGCCGGGCGCCACGTCGATCACGCGGATGCCCTTGCTGGCCCACTCGACGGCGAGGCAGCGTGTGATCGCCCCCACCGCCGC
>JBGSTN010000009.1:0-3518 GCA_041736455.1 Burkholderiaceae bacterium
GCTGCGCACGGCGGCCGACTGAGGGATCTGGTTCGGCTTGTAGAGTTCGTCGGTGGACGACGTCTCGCTGAAGTCCATGTTGGCACTGACCTGGGCGCGCACGTTGCCAGCGCCCACCACCGGTTCCAGCAGGGCGACGACGCGTTCGCGCAGCGAACTCTCGATCTGGCGCGCATAGGCGAGTTGCGAAGCGTTGGGCAGGTTCGCCGCATCCTCTTCCGATCGCGACAGCAGGCTGCCGTCCTGGTCGATCACCTTGACGTCTTTCGGGTCGAGCCGCGGAATCGAGGCCGCCACCAGGTGGACGATGCCTGAAACCTGGCCCATGTCCAGAGTCCGCCCGGGATGCAGCGTCAGCAGCACGGAGGCCGACGGTGCCTGGCGGCCGCGCAGGAATCCACCTTCCTGGGGAATCGCCAGATGAACGCGCGCACCCTGCACCGCGGCGAGCGATTCGATCGAGCGCGTCAGTTCGCCCTGCAGGCCCCGTTGATAACTGAGCCGTTCCTGGAACTGCGTCATGCCGAAACGCTGTTCATCGAGCAATTCGAAGCCGGTACTGCCGCTGCGCGGCAACCCCGCCGATGCGAGTTCCAGGCGCATCCTGTGCAGGTGCTCCTCGGGCACGAGGATCGCTTCACCGCCTGCCGCGAAGCGGTACGGCACATTGCGGGCGGAAAGTGCTGCGATGATCGCGCCACCATCGCGATCGGACAGGTTCGCGAACAGCACGCGATAGGGCGCTTCGCGCAGACTGACGACGGACCAGACGATGATCGCCACGAGTGCGAGAACGCCAGCCGCCAGCATGATGCGGGGCTTGAGTTCGGTCGGTATCAAAGCGGAAGGCGTCAACGCGCTCGCTTCGGCCATTGGGTTGGATTCCTGCAGCACATAGTCGGGGTAGCCCGGACATTCTGCGCGGAACTCGTTGCGGGGAGCGATCGAAATAGAGGGACTGCGCCTTGCTTATTCGGTGCTGCGCCGCCGCGACGTGACCGACAATGCACTCAATCCCGGAAGATCAGCTCATGGACATCCAGTCGATCGATCAGCTAAAGGCGGCATTGCAGGCCGCCAGTCGAAAGCCCGCGCAGCCGGCGCAGGGTGACGTCGACGAGAGCGCGCCGAGCTTCGGCACCGCGCTGCAGGACGCGCTGCGCCAGGTGAGTGCGTCGCAGAATGAATCGGAAAGCCTGCAACGGGCATTCCAGCAGGGCTTGCCCGGCACGTCGCTCGAGCAGACGATGGTTTCGATGCAGAAAGCGCAGATATCGTTTCAGGCCGCGGTCACGGTGCGCAATCGTCTGGTGGCCGCCTACACCGACATCATGAACATGACGGTCTAGACGTTTCGACGTCGGCCATCGATCGGCCGACTCATTCGGCAGGCGGAGACCGTCGCGAAACGGTCCTGAACGATAAGCCATCTTCAATCGAGCGCGAGCTTGCGCATCGCACGCTCGGCATCCTGCACGTAGACCGCAACCGCCCGGCCCACTTCGCTCGGCAGGTTGACGAATTGACATCCGATGCGCTCGTGTCCTTCATCATCGTGCAGGGGCCTGATCGATCGGATCACGAAGGTACACGGAACGGGCACGCGCGGACCGAGTTCGAGTCGGGCCAGTGCGATTCGTTCGCCGATCGTGAAGGATCGTCCGTCGACGGGACGCAGGAACGACAGGCCGGTCGCGCTCATGTCGAAGATCGTGAACGACTCCTCGTCGCCCTTGTCGTTGCGCACGACGATCGTGCCTGGATGACCTACCGGTGGGCGCACGCGAAAGGCGGAACGACGCTGGATCCGGTGCACTCGCTCGGGGATGACGCCGAACAGCAGGCTGCCTTCATCACGCGCTTCGCGGCGGCTGAGTGCCATGTCGAACTGGACCTTCACGCTGTCCAGAAAACTCACCACCGTGCATTGCCGGGCAGCCAGCACCACTTCGCGTGTCGTGGAGTCTCCCTGCAGCGAGAAGGCGAGCCGGTTCGCTTCGGTGCTGAGCAGATGAGAGGGGACCGCCGTGTCGTTGTCGTCCTTCACGAACAGCCATACCAGCGCCCGCTTCTTCGCCAGTTCGCCCATCAGTTTCGCGACTGCCGCGCGGGCGGTGATCTCGAATTCGCCCAGGCCGGACAGGTCCGGCTCGGGTATGCAATGGGCGGGGCGGGCAACCGGGTCCACGGCCATGGTTCAGTTCCTTGGTGATTCGCCGGGCGCGGCCGGTGCTTGGTTGTGGCGTGGATTCGAAGGCGCCAGCAGGTTGTCCAGACGTGCGAGCCAGGGTTCGCGCAGTTGCCTGATCTCTGCATCGATGCGCACGATCTGCGTGAGTATCTCGATGCGTTCGCGGCGTGCCGCAGCGTCCGGCAACGCGGCCGGTGCGCATCGTCGCAGCGTGTCTGTCAAGGCGGTGACGTCGCGTGCGGTTTCGGAGACCAGCTCCCAGGCCTGCGCGCGCGCGAGTTCGCGCATGCGGCTCGCACCGGCCAGAACTGCACGGTAATCGTTGATGTCGACCTTCCGTTCACTCATGATGCGTTGCGAACCGCCTTGGTTGAAGACTTCGACCGGGCACCCGGCGCAATCGCAGACCAGCCGGCAGCGACTTCGTTGAGGAGCGAACGCACTTCCCCGAGGGCCACGCGATCGTTGCGCAGGTTAGCCTGCAGCAGGCGCGTCAGCATGTAGCCGTAGAGCGAGCGCAGGTTGTCGGCCAGCTCGCCGGCCTGCGGCTCGAGCACTGCGCGCAGACCCTCGTCGATGATGCGGATGGTCCGGCTGATCGCTTCGCCCTTGGCGGCCAGATCGCCGTTCTGGATCGCGCCATCGGCAGCAACCATCAGGTTGTCGGCGCCTTCGAAGAGCATGACGATCAGATGATGCGGGTCGGCCTGGGACACGCCGGTCGATACGTGAACCTGGGCGTAGAGTTGGGCGGGGTTGTGCGGCTTGCCGAACATGAGGGCGATCCATGTGGTTGAGCGATGACTAGGTTATCGGTCCTGGCTCTGTCGGCTTGAGTGCGGTGGTGCATCTGCAGCATTCGAACTGCAGGGGCGGGTGGGGCCTTTTCATGGCAACGGCCGGTAGCGCGCGAGTCGCCGGACAAAAGGGGAAAAGGCCGGACGAACCGGCCTTCGGGCGCGTGATGCAGCGCCCGCTTCTACAGATACCCGACCTGTGACAGCGACGCCTGCATCGCCGTGACATTCGCATCGAGCGCCGAGTATTGCCTGGTCAGACGTATCTGCATGTCGTCGAGACGACGCTGCAGTCGCTCCTGCTGCGTGGTCAGGTCGTCTTCGCGACGTCGCAGTGTTTCGGTGATGCCGGTGATCGCGCCGTCGGTACCGAGGAAGTTGCCGATCAGCGTGTCCATGCGACGCGCAAAGCCGTGCGTGGCCGGATCGACACCGCCTGCGGCGAAGAACTTGCTCAATTTGTCGGGACTCGCCTCGGCCAGATCGAGCTTGGCACTGTCGACCGCCAGCGACCCGTCGCGTGCGACGGT
>JBGSTN010000049.1:0-2696 GCA_041736455.1 Burkholderiaceae bacterium
ATCCCGCCATGCCTGAGCGTCCGCAGCCTCGCGGTCCAGACCGATCATGCGGGCAAGGCGGCGACTGCTGGCGACTTCGGTATCGGGTCGCTGGTCGGCGGTGGCCGTCGCAGGCCGGCGCTTCCGGTCATGACCAGGCCAGGCGAGAACGCGATAGACATCGGCGGTGTGCGCAAAGGCCTCGGCCATGACGGTCGTGATGCGGCCACGAAACTCGACATGACGTGTCAGTGCCATCACCGGTGTCCGCGCAACGCCCGTATAGACGAGTTCGGAGCTCGCGAGCCGATCGTGATCGGTCAGCCCGACGGCCATGACGGAACCACCGCTCCAGGCAATGATGTCGGTGGTGGTGCTGCCGATGTCGAGCAGGATGCCTTGCGCGGCAGGATGTCGAACGGCGAGCCAGCGCGCACTGGCATGCCAGTTTGCCGAGGCGATATGAAGCGATTCGCGCGCCGCGTGCGCCGGCGCAATGAAGTTCCCCGCCGTCGTGTAAAGGCCGAACTCGGGCAATCGCGTGCGCAGCGTCGCGACGATCTCCTGCACGCCCTGCCGGCGATTGACGAAACAGTCGGCGAGTTCACCGGTCATGGTGACCGCATGGGTGTCCGGCCTGAAACTTCGCTGTTGGCAATCGTGCAGTACCCGGTCGAGCGCGATCTCGAGTTCATGCTGGCCGAGCCACAGCGGACATGCGAACGCCCAGCACCAGACCACTCGCGAGCGCCCTGGCGACGATTTGGATTTCCCGGTATCGATCAGGCAGGCCTTCAGGTTAGCCCCGCCGATGTCCCAGCCGAGAATCAGCATGATCGCCCGTGCGGCACGCGCCGCGGTATCGAACGATGATCGACTGCCCATGCGCTAGGATCACTACTGGCCATGCTCCGGGTGGTATCGATGTTCACTGTCATTCCCGTCGTCGACCTGCTTGACGGTCAGGTAGTGCATGCCCGCCGCGGCGAGCGGGGTGGGTATCGGCCGATCGAGACCCCGTTGAGCCCGAGTGCGGCACCGGAGCAGGTCGTACGGGGCTTGCGAAACGTGTTTCCATTCGCTGTGATCTACATTGCCGACCTGGGCGCCATCCTGCAGCGCGGCGATCACCGCGAACAGATTGATGCGCTGATCGCACATTTTCCGACCGTGTCATGGTGGGTAGATGCAGGCATTCGAAAGGGAGAGGATCTGGGGCGCTGGCAGCACCCTTCTATTCTGCCAGTGCTGGGCAGCGAATCGTTACAGGATGCGGCAATCCTGGCAAATCGCCAGTCGGCCGTCGCGTTGTCACTCGACCAGAAAGGGACGGACGTCTACGATCCGGCCGGTCTGCATGGGCGCCCCGAACTATGGCCGGACAGGGTGATCGCGATGACCTTGCACAAGGTCGGCAGCGGCGAAGGGCCGGACATGTCGCGATTGGGGGAGGTGCTGCGCCAGCACCGCGACGGAGAGGTCTATGCGGCCGGCGGCGTGCGCGGTGATGACGACCTGCGCGAACTCAAGCAGTCGGGAATCCGCGGTGCGCTGGTCGCGACCGCATTGCATCATGGCGGTATCACCGCAGCGGCGTTGCGAGACCTCCAGGCCTGAACGCCACCGCATCATATCCGGCAAGAGAGGCCGCCGGACATGAGGCGATGCAGGGTACCGCGACGGCTATTTCGGTGAGAACGGATGTTTGGCAGCCGCTTTCTGGGACGTCACGGTCGCTGCCGTGGGAATGCCCTTGACCGCGCGTTCGAGCGCTTCCTTCGTTGCCTTGTAGTTGTAGTCGAAGATCTTGGTGTCGTCTTCCGCCAGCCAGTGGATGAACACGCCGACGCAAACGAACAGATCGTCGGCATCCGCCTCCGAGATGAGACCTTCGCCAACGGAGTCTGCGACCGCACGGGCAACGGCGGCCTGTGCCGGTCCGAACATCTGCACTGCCTGCTTCGCTCCCTTGATCGTCACCTTGTTGAACATGACGGTGTTCGGCTTGCATGGCAGGTTGGGGGCAACCACGGCGAGCAGCGAGGTGAAGCCATCCTTGTTGTTGACAATTGCATTGCAGAAGGCGGATTCGGCGGCACTGCCCCGTGGGCCGATGAGCAGGTCGATGTGAGCGACTTCGTTGCCGTCGCCGACGAGGGATTCACCCACCATGACACGATCGATTTTTGCCATTGCTTGTTTCTCCAATAGGTTGACTTGTGGACTCGGGTGGCTCTGCGGCGGACTGCCGGAAAACAACCTGTTGATCCACCCAAAAAATCCAACGTTACCGTTGTCTCTGACCATTTTGAGTCGTCCTCACCGCTCAGTTGCAGGTAAGTGCCGGGAAACGACCGGCGCGATTCTGCACCGCGACGCTTCATTCCACCGGACCCCGCACATTACAGGATCAGACCCTCGATCAACAAGCCTGCCACCAACAGATCAGCGGTCGTTCCCGGATTGATGCGCTGTCGCTTGAGCCGACGGTCCCAGGCAAGCAGCCGATCGCGTTGCTGGGCCGTCGGGCCGTGCGGTTCGAGCGCGCGAAACCAGCGGGCTGCCTCTGCAGAAATCGCTTCGGCCGTCTCGCGACCATGGCGCCGCTCGATCAATGAATCGCGATGTGTCCCAAGAAGGAACAGCCAGGTCATCGATGCAGCCCAGTCGTGGCTGGCCCCGCCCGCGCGCTGGGCCGCGAGCACCGGCACCGCCGC
>JBGSTN010000058.1:0-1589 GCA_041736455.1 Burkholderiaceae bacterium
GAGCATCGCTATACCGCTCAGGTCGTCGACGCGGCCGGCGACGCTTCGGCACCCGGTACGCCATGGATTCTCTCCATCGACGGCACCGCCCCTGCCGCACCGCGAATCGATGCGGTGACGGGCGACAACCTGATCAGTTCCGCCGAACTCTCGGCCGGTATTGCCGTCACCGGCTCGGCCGAAGCAGGTGCCACGATCACGCTGCGCTGGGGTGAACTGCAACAGAGCAGCGTTGCCGATGCCGACGGCCGCTATGCATTCTCGCTGCCACCTGGCGCGACGGGCCTGCCCGGCGACACGACGATCGCCGTGATCGCCTCCGACAGTTTCGGCAACCAGAGCACACTCACCGAACAGACGGTCGGCGTCGCTGCCGCCACGGTCGTCATCACCGGCGGCATCGACGACGAGGCGCGTATCACCGGACCCTTCGCGTCGGGTGCGCGCATCAATGACGAGACGCCGACCATCGTCGGGCGACTGGGTCAGTCATTGGCGGCGGGCGAGTCGGTGCAGATCCTGCGCAATGGCGCGGTGGTGGGGCAGGCGAGCGTCGATGGACTGCAATGGCGCTTCGATGATGATGCGCTGCGCGATGGCACGTGGTCGTTCAGCGCGCGAGTCGTCGGTCGTGACGGCACTGTCTCTGCAACCACTGCTCAACCCTTCACGTTCGTGATCGACAGTTCGTCGCCCGACACGCCTTCGATCGATACCGTCGCGGGAAACAATCGCATCAGCGCCCGCGAAGCCGCTGCCGGCGTTGCCGTCACCGGTGAAGCCGACGCGGGTACGACGATCGAAGTGACCTGGGGCACGGTCACGCTGACGACGACCACGGACGGCGATGGGGACTGGTCGGTGAGATTTGCCGACCTGCCGGTCGGTGCCGGCACCAGTGCCATCAGCGTGGCGGCCGTCGATGCGGCCGGCAATGCGAGTGCCACGCGCTCGCGGACGGTGACGGTCGATTCGGCCGCGGTCGGGACGACACTGACGAGTGCCGACCTGCTCGACGAACAACTGGCCACGATCGTCGGAATTGCTGCCGACGGGGCGTCGTCGATAAACAGCGCCACGCCCGAACCCGTTGCGACGATTGCGTCGGTGGTCCCTTCCGGCTCGACATCGACACCCCAGTACGTCGACGAACCCGTGAGTGCGCCGGTTTCGCTCGGCCACCTGCTTTTCGATCCGATCACCCACCAGGGCGGGCCATCGGGCGGATACTGATGCACGGGCGGCGGGAACATGCCAGGTAAACTCCGACCATGTCATCTTTCAAACGGCCGGCCAAGCCGGCACCCGCCCCCACGGTCTCGACGCTGATCCTTTTCAACAAGCCGTTCGGCGTCCTGTGCCAGTTCACGGGCGATGACCCGTCGACGACGCTGGCCGGCTACATCGATGTGCCGGACGTCTACCCGGCCGGTCGTCTCGATCGCGACAGCGAAGGCCTGCTGCTGCTGACCAACGATGGCGCGCTGCAGAGTCGCATCGCCGACCCGCGTCATGTGTTGCCCAAGACCTACTGCGTGAAAGTGGAGGGCGTCATCGACGCGCCGGCACTCTCGGCGCTTGCCGCGGGC
>JBGSTN010000093.1:0-1707 GCA_041736455.1 Burkholderiaceae bacterium
GGGGCCACCTGGTCGCCGCTCGGGGCGGCCTTTTCGACACCGCTGGGCGAAGCGGCGGCGCCCGGCCCGAACAGCCTGGTTTCCAGTTGCCTGTGCGTCGAGTTCGGCCAAGCCTTCGATGGCTCGCAGGATGTCGTGTTCGCTGGGACGGGCGAGATAAGGCCGTCGATCGATGGATTTCCTGGATCAACGAAGCCGGGCATCGGCGTGCTGCGGCTGGCGCACGCACTGACCGACATCCTCCAGCACCCGGAAGTCAATCCGTGGAGCCGCGAGGGCGAGAACCTGACCGGGATGGGGATCTTCCGCATCGCGATTGAGCCCCCCGACCCGGCCAATCCGCAGGATCCGGTTCGCCAGGAAAATCTCGTCGCGGCCACAGCCACCGGGCTATGGCGGCGGATCGTGGGGAGCGGCGGCCCGTTCTGGCAGCGCGTCGTTGCCGCGCCGTTCGATTTCGACGCCGATGACCGCAAGTGGTGCACGGATGTGGCCTGGGTGCGCGATGGCGCCGTGACACGGCTCTGGGTCGCGCTCATCGACGGCGCCGGCGCCGATACCGCGCTCTGGGTTTCCGAGAACGGCGTGGCCGGCCCGTATCAGAAGGTGGAACTGGATGGCCGCGAACGGACCGGACGCCTGGGGATCGCAGCTTCCCGGAGCGACCCCTCGATCCTATATGCGCTCGGCCAGGGACCGCATTTGTGGCGGATCGACGGCGCCGTCGCGCGCAAGGTCCGGGACATTCCGGTCAAGCTGTTCGGCGACACGCCCGAGGACGACCAGAGCGACTATGATCTGGCGGTCGAGGTGCATCCGACCGATCCCAATCTGGTCTTCCTGGGCGGCAGCGCCGTCCCGGTCGAGCAGAGGTTCGAGAACAAGGTGCTGGTGGAAGGAACTACCGCCGCCAGCCTGTTTCGCCTGACGATCACGGGGACAAGCGCCGCGAACGACTTCGCTTGCAACTTCGACCGTGACATGCAGGAGACACCTGGAGACGACCCGGGCACGTTCATCGGCAACAACGTCCACGCGGACGTGCACGCCATCCGTTGCGTCGTTACCGATACGACGACGGATGTCTGGGTCGCCTGTGATGGCGGCGTGTTTCGTTCTGTGCATGGCGGCGATGCCTACAGCTTTGCATCCTGCAACAGCGGGCTGGAAGTCTTCGAGGTCGGTTTCGTCGCCAATCACCCGAGCCACGACGGTCCGGTGATCGTCGGCTGCCAGGACAACGGGCGCCTGCACCGCATCGGCGAGAGCATTTGGACCAAGTGGAGGGGCGGCGATGGCGGCGGCGTCGGCTTTCATCCGGGCGCCCCCGAATTCTACATCGGCCAGTACTGCGCGGCGGACTGGGAATGCACCGATGGCCGATTCGTTCCGCCGGTGTGGCGTCCGGGATGCACCGAGCGATCGAAGAAGGAGGAGGACAAGTATTCCTTGTTCTACTCGGATCTCGACATCGTTCCGGCCGGCGGCACAACGGCGCGCATCGCCATCGGCACCAACAGGATCTGGATCTGCGAGAACTGGAACCCCGATCCGGCGGCGCCCGAGATGACGTGGTATACGCTGCCATCGGGCAAGGACCCGCGCAAGAAGGGCTTGAACAACATCGACCTGGACATCCTCGACCACCGATTCGGCCGGCCCGGCGTGGTGTTGTGGGCGGGCGAGACCGGACGGACCGAGCATCGC
>JBGSTN010000107.1:0-6081 GCA_041736455.1 Burkholderiaceae bacterium
GACCTGGCCCGCTTGATCGAACAGGAACAGCAGTGCTGCGGTACCAACGTCGGATTGCGGGTCGAGCGCGAGTTCGTACTGACGCATGGCGGTGAGTGGCGCGGGAAAGCGATGCACCCCGATGACGGTGCCTGCCCCGCCCGCCACGGCCGGCACCTGGATCGATGCACGGGCCAGGTCGAACGCGACACCAGTCGGCTGGCCGCTCCAGTCGCGCCAATCCACGTCCATGACCAATAGATCGGGACCTTTGCTCCGCTCCTCGCCCATGCCCGCGACCAGCTGCACGCCCAGCGCGGTGTGGAACGGCGTCTGCCAGGCGTTCTGCACCTGCAGATAGAAACCGACCACGCCAGCGGGCGCGACGAATGACAATACCGAACCATACCGTGCCACCGCGAGCCCACCCTCGACACCCGGAATCGGCACGATGCTGCCGCTTGCATCGAACAGGAACAGGATCGCCGCGGCGTCGATGACCGTGGTGGCGACACCGAGCTGGTAGCGGGCGCCTTCGACCATCGGCAGGTCGAAACGCCGAACGCCGATGCTCAGGTCCGTGCCGGGTGCAGGCGCCCTGATTCGCAGCAGGTCCTTCGATTCGTCGTAGTAGACGCCCTGGTCCTGTCCCTGCCAGTCCGACCATTCACCATTCAGATCGAGCAGATTGACCGGCGCGGACTTTTCACTGCCAAGGCTGGCGACCAGCGTCACCGAGACGCCGGGTTCGGTCGTCACTGACGGAGCATTCGCACCACAGCCGGCGATGACCAAGGGAGCCAGACCCAGCCAGACGAGAACCACCAGAGCGGCGAGACCCGGCATGCGCGCGTTCGACCATTCGATGACACGGTTCTTCGACATCACCCCTCCCCGGATTCGCAGGTCCTTGTCATTGCCTTGTTATCGATTCGACGAACGTGGAGAACGATCAGAGTATCCACTCGCGGCAAATCCGCCGCAACGGGAGCCGAGCGAGACCTCGTCGACCGCTTGCGCCGCGTCAATAGGCATCCGAGTGACGCATCACGTTCTCTTCAAGGAACGACTCGCAAAGTCATCCCAGCGACGGGCTGACAGAGCAGAACCGGTTCGTCGTACGGCAAGAGCGGTCCTCCGCCTACGACATTGCGAAAAGCAAAGAAGAAAGTTGGTCAGGCAGTTGCAAGAACCGGTCAGGCCTGAGGGGCGGGGTTTCGCCGTCCAGAAACTCCGAACGGCACGGTCATCGCGCGGATTGCCTTTTTCAGTTATTGTAACTACAATAACCTCATGCGTGTCAGCTACGACCCAGCGAAGCGTGAAGCCACGTTGGCCGAGCGTGGCCTGGACTTCGAAGATGCAATTTACGTTTTCGCCGGACCGACATTCGAGGTCCAGGATCTGCGACGCGACTACGGCGAAACCCGCATCCTGTGTTTCGGCTTGCTGGACGAGCGATTGGTTGTAGTCGGGTACGTGCCGCGTGGCGCGGTTCGCCACATCTTTAGCATGAGGAAAGCCAATGACCGTGAGCAAACGCTCCTCGCGAACGTCCTTGGGTTCTGACCTGAAACGGGTCGCCGCACACGTCATTGAATCGAACGAGTATGAAGAGCTTCCCGAACTGAGCGATGAGATGGTTGCTCGTGGGAAGGTGAATCGAGGTGGGCGACCGCGTGCCCTGAATCCCAAGAAGTTGATTTCGATACGGCTGACAGAAGAAGTCATCGAACGTTGGCGATCGACGGGTCCCGGTTGGCAAACTCGAATGGCTGAGAAACTGACCAGATCAGCCCCGAAGTGATGCGTTGGTCGTCAACGGGCACACGACGAGCGTCCCGGGTCGATGCCACTATTTCGGACTTGCAGCATTCATGGCGGAAACCACAGCATGCTGGTGCGACACCGCAGAAGGTTCGATCCGGCAGTACATCCCAGAGCCGGTTTATCGTCGTGGCGGATCTGCAGAAGCGAGGCCCAGAAAGACCTCGACGCCTCGCCACGCTGAAGAACTCGATGAATTCGATGTTTAAGAAGTCTCTGTCGGACCGCGAGCTCGATGCGCCGTGGCGTCATTCGTCGAGCGCTGATTCTTTACTTGAGGCCGACCCAGATGATTCGCGGAACAGAAGGCTATGCCGAGCATGCGTCCGAACTCATCGAACGATACGAGTCGCTCTGTTTCGCCGACAAGCACGAGGAAGTGCTCCACCTAATCCCGAACACGCCGGCAAAGGCCTTGGATATCGGCGCTGGAACGGGCGCCGACGCCGCCTGGCTTGCGGAGCGAGGCCATTCAGTCGTGGCGGTGGAACCAACCGACACGTTCCGAATTCACGGCATCACGCACCACCCTTCGCCCCGGATCGAATGGATCGACGATGCGCTCCCATTGCTGGCGCGTGTCGCGCACCGAACGCACGAATTCGGCCTGGTCATGGTCACGGCCGTGTGGATGCACCTCGACGAGCACGAACGGCGGGTGGCGATGCCCGTCATCGCATCGCTTCTCGCGCCCGGAGGAAACCTGATCATGGCACTTCGCCACGGGCCGGTGCCTGCCGATCGTGTGATGTTCACCGTCTCTGCGGACGAGACGGTTGCCCTCGCGGAGGCACAGGGACTTCGCTGTGTGCTCAACGTTCGAAACGAATCGAAGCTTGCTGCGAATCGGGAGGCAGGTGTCGACTGGTCACGCGTCGCATTCACGCTCGCCTGTCCATTCGCCTCGCATGCGTACGACGGATGAAATCCACCATCAGCGACAGGGCCGGTGTCGCATGAGTCTCCAGGAGGAGATGACCTGCATCGAGGACATGGGCTTCCATCCTCTGCAGCGCACGCATCCACGACAACACCTCCCGTCGGCGGCTTGCCGGCCAATCGTCGATTCTGTTCTCGGTCGGCATCGTCTGGCTCCCGTATCGAATCGAAGTTGAATCGAGGTTTGTTCCCCCGAGTGCAACCAGCGATCGCATCGTTTGCGCTCGCCTTCGTTGGCGGCAAACGGTGTGCCTACAGACGGGTCTGGATCAGGGTGTATTCGCGCTCGTGCAGGGTTGAATGCGTCGGTTCTATCGAACGAACGCCTGGCCCTGTCGTGTGTTGATCCACACGCGACCGTCGTTCAGCACCGCAGCGTGGCAGATCGTCTGGCCACCGATCGCACTGGCCTCAGTCAGCGAGGCGATCAGACTCGCATTGCCGACGGGGTCGCCGAGATACTTGATCGCTTCGTCGCCTGCGAAGTGGCCATACAGCACCAACGACCTCAGTCCCGAGGCTGCGCCGAGCAACACCCAGCGTTGCACATTGACAGGGGCGCGCAGATCGCCGGCGAAGAATCGGCCGTCCGCCTCCGCGCCGGTCTCGGTGTTCCAGATGGGCATCCCCTTCAGACCGGCCGCGTCGAGCTTTGACCGATAGCCGAGCATCTGTTCGAGGATCGTCTCAGGCGTGAAGTCGTAGTCATAGAAGTGGGAGGACACAGCCTGGATGTGGTTCTTGCCGGTTCCCGACCCACCGGGCAACGTGACCGGTGCGTCGAGGAACCGAGAGAGCGAGTTCGATTCCGGCGCCCACGCGTTCACGAACCCGCCGCCCAGGATCGGCACGCCGAGGTCGGCGTTGTTCAGCGTGTAGGCGATGTTGGCCAGATCCGATGCCGAGCCGCTGAAAAAGGGCGGCCCCGCACCGTTGGCCGACGCCCAGGCGGGAGACCAGCGATCGCTGTACGACGTTTCCCCCTTCGTCCATGGAAACGTGGGCTCGTTCCACAGTTCGAAGGCGACGATCTGCGAGCCGTAGCGTGCCTTGACGGCCCGTGTGAAATCGACGAGCGCGGCGTGGCCTTCATTCGTCGGCGGGCTGGCGATGCCGGGCCAGCTGGGCCACATCGACGCCTCGTTCGGATACTTCTGATAGAAAGCCGGTGTGCCGTAGATGAGCCAGATGATCGGATGACCCGCCGCGTCCTGTACCCATTTGTCGATCCTGGTCCAGGTGTAGATGCCAGGGGACAACTCGATATTCGACCAGAAACCGCTTTCGTATGCGCCATCGACTTCCGCTTTCAGGTTGCGCACGAACCCGTAGGGATAGGCCGGCGCCGGCACCGCCGCATACGCGTCGGCCAGATGGGCCGGCACATGCAGACCTCGATGCATCCCCATGAAATGCGCTGGCACATCGACGGGCGCACCCGGTGTGACGATCGACGTCTGGACGGGGCCGGGCGCCGTGGCCGCGCTGCAACCAGTCTCCGGTGTATCGACGAGGTACGACTCCGGCGCGGCAGCCGGGCCAGTGAGCCTGACCTTGCAAAGCGTTTCTGCCTGAAAAGCCGTTGGTACGCGATCGCAGCCCAGCGTCACGATGTCCGATGATTGCAGGACGTCGGCCCGTTGCAGCACCGCCGCGTCGCCGGCCGCATTGCGCTCCTCCAGCGACTGGACGACGCGAGTGTTGTCGTCTTCGGAGAGCTCGAAGAAGACGTTGAATGAAGAAGGGTTCGCCGTGGCCGACGAAAGAATCGGCATCGAGAACGCGAGGGTGACGAGACCGTCGAACCAATCCGGTGCGGGGTTGGCCGGAAGCGTGCGGCTCGTGCCCGCGACATGGTTGACCACGAAGCCATAGGGCAGCAGGTAGGTCGTGGACGGGTCCGTCGGTGCCGGCAGCTCGCTTTCGCGAAAGACGACCAGCGAATCCTGGCCCGGTTCGGCCGCATCACCTCCGATGGTCATGCCGTGAGCCGGAACGATCTGCTGGACGAAGGCCACCGCGTTGTCGATGGGCGTGCCATCGACCTTGTTCAATGCCCGGAACGCCGAATTGCCGATCGTGGCCAGGCTGCCCGATGTCTTGACCGCATGCAGCGTGACGTTCTTTCTCGCCACCTGATAGGCGAGGCAGTTTCCGGCGGCGCAGTGCGGTGCGTTGCGCACGAGGAACGTCAAGGAGACGTAACGTCTGCCGCCGGACGCGGCATCGCCCACGTCGAACGCCGAAGTACTCTTCAGGTTGAATTGCAGGCCGGAGGATAGTCCCTGCGGGCCCGAAACCGCGCCGGTGTGGCCCGTACCGGCGCGTGACGCGTTGACGACGGCGGTCATTGCGCCCGAACCGATGCCGCTGACGGACACTTCGACAAGCCCGGTCATCTTCGTCGCATCAGCACTTGCCGCAGGTGCGTCGCCAGCGTTCGACGCTGGGTCCGCCGCTTCCATTCGAGGGGCTGCGGACACCGCGGCTTGCTGCGTCGAATCGCCCGGACTCGAATTGCCGCCGCCGCATGCCGACAGGAACGTGGCCAGCAGAACCGGATGAAGTATCCGCCTCATCCGTTCGGGGGCTGTCTTGCTGGAATGCCGTTCAATTCGATCGAAGCGGGTACTTGAAAAATGCGTCGTGCTCATGGGAGAGTGTCGGTGTTCTTGGGCACGGCATCGAACCGGGACCTGGAAATCGGTAGAGCAGCCGTTGCTCTGAACAGCGATTCACGGTCGGGCATCGAACCTCGCCGTCGACTTGGCTCGGACAGCCAGCCGATACTCGTTCGAATTGCCGAAAAAGGGTATGAACTCGTTCACACCGGGCACGCATCGAGCCGCGCGACGAGCACCATTTCGAGGCTGGTCGTTGCGCAAGACCGCAGGTCGTACGACAAGGACGTAACGAGCGTCAACTCGCCTCGAGCACGAATCCCCGCTTTGCCAGCACGATGCCGTTGACCTGCACTTCCAGTCGATGCATGCCTGGAAAGTGGCGGCGAATCGACACGTCGCGCATCCGCAGGCTCTTGAGCAGTTCGCGCTTCTCGCCAGGGGCGAGGTCGATTTTCCAGCCCTTGAAGATCTTCGGACTCGTGGTGCCGTTCGCCTTCACGTAGTGCACCACCAGGTCGACGACCAGGTGCTGGGCCTTGGGCGAAGACGATGCGAGCCGTAGATGGACATCGAGGGAGCCACCGATCGACAGACGTGCAGGCGCGACGCGCAGCGTGGCCTTGCCTGCGAAAGCCTGACCCGCGCCCCATAGCGCCAGCATCGGCCCGTGCCCCTGCTTCACGAGCGTACGGCTCGCGTGCCTGAGCATCGA
>JBGSTN010000108.1:0-1832 GCA_041736455.1 Burkholderiaceae bacterium
TCGATGCTCAGCGGGCCTTCGACCCTGTCGGAGCGGCCCGAACCTGGCAGGTCCGGACGAATGATGCGGAATCCGGGTAACGCGTGCAGCAGCGGCGTCCAGGTATTGGAAGTGCCGCCGAGACCATGCACCATCAGGACGAAATCCGCGCCGTCGGGTCCGTCGATCTCGTAGAAAACCCGTTCGACCGTGGCTGTGGTCATGCGGTGGCGAGCCGTAACGCCGAACGCGACGACAGGATCGGCGGCACCTTGACGAATCGGCCGTCCTTCATGATCGCCAGCATACGGTCCTGTCGTTGCAGCACCGTGATGTCGGCAAGCGGGTCACCGTCGATCAACAGCATGTCGGCCAGATAGCCGTCCTTCAAGAGGCCAAGTTCGTGCGGGCGCATCATCACCTCGCCGCCCAGGCGCGTTGCGCTGACCAGTGCTTCCATCGGCGTGAAGCCCAGGTACTTGACGAAGTATTCGAGGTCTTTCGCATTCGTGCCATGCTCGGTCCACGCGAAGCCATAGTCGCCGCCGGGGAGGATGCGGATGCCTCGGCGGTGCATCTTCTTCAATGACTCCACCGCCACTTCGAGTTCGCGGTGGTAGCCCATGTCACGCGCGATCTCAGGCGTGATCCCCCACTGGCTTGCATGATGCGAGGTGTTTATCAGCCAGGCGAGACCCGGCGCGACGAAATGCCGGTCCTTCGCCGCCTCGAGCATGTCAAGCGCTTCTTCATCCGTGAAGCTCGCATGAAAGATCAGTTCGATCCCGTGCTTGACGCATTTCTTGATCGACCGTATCGAACGCGCATGTGCGGCGACGCGCTTGCCGCGGTTGTGCGCCTCGTCGGCACAGGCGGCGATCTCTTCGTCAGTGAACTGGTCCGCCTCGGCAGGCATCCCCGTGATGTACTCCCCCGACAGATTGATCTTGATCGTGTCGACGCCGTATTTGAGGAACATGCGCACGCAGCGGCGCATCTCTTCCACGCCGCTGACGATCGCGCCGAAGCTGAACTCGTCGAAGGGCAGGTGAGGGGGTGTCGAATCGCCGAGACCGCCGGGAATCGTGATTTCCTGGCTCGCCGCCAGATAGCGCGGCCCGGGAATCTGGCCGCGGTTGATCGCATCGCGGATCACCACATCCTGGCGCGGCTTGGCCACCGCAGCGCCAACGCACGACGTGAAGCCGCGATTCAGATAGCGCTTGGCGATGTGCGCACACCAGAGAATATGTTCCTCGGGCGGCATCTTCTGGATGGCATTCAGCGACGGTTGATCGTTCCATGCGAAGTGCGTATGCGCGTCGGTCATGCCGGGCATCAGCGTGGCACCGGCACCATCGATGACGTTCAGGCCGGACGCACCGTTTGCACCGGGCGCCGACAGGCTGCGCGTGCCACGTCCGATGCGCGAGATCCGGTTGCCCTTCACCAGCACCTCGCCCATGTAGGGCAGTGCACCGGTTCCGTCGAAGATGCGCACGTTCGTGAACAGGTGGTCGGTCATCGGTTGCCTCCCGCGACCAGCGGGCGAGCCGGCACCAGCGTGGTACACGCCATCGTCATGTCTCCTGCCGGCCCGTCATGGGCTCTTGGGGTTCGCCCCGGTGAAACGGGCTGCTTTCGTCTGGCGAACGTGCTGCGATGAATCGGCGAACGGGCTGCGTGCCTCTTTGCGACTCGAAATATGAGACACGCGTCTCGTTTTGGTAGCGGCATACTAGGAATGCATTTCGACCTCTGTCAACAATGACCATGAAAGCAAAAGGCAAACCTTTGCACCGGCCGAGCAGGCCACCCGCCCGGGCGCGCACCTATCGCCGCCTGCTCGACGA
>JBGSTN010000112.1:0-1739 GCA_041736455.1 Burkholderiaceae bacterium
CGATCCGCACCGCGATGACCGGTGTGCGCCTGTCCACGCTCGACCTGAAGTGTCCGGTGATCATGTTCACCTCCAGCGTGGCCGGTGAAGGCAAGACGACTGCCGCGATCGCCTTCGCGATCGAGCAGGCGCGCTCGCGCCGCGTCGTGCTGATCGATGCCGACCTGCGCAAACCGACGATCCTGCCGAAACTGGGCCGTTCGTTCGAAAAGCGGGGGCTGCTCGACGCCGTGCGCGGCAAGGACCTCAACGCCTGCCTGCAATTCAGCCGCAGCCTGAACCTGTCGATCCTGGGTGCGCGCCCGTCACGGCGCAATCCGCTGGACACCCTGCTCAGCCCGGCGTTTCCGCAGATCATCGAGCATCTGCGCCAGCACTTCGACATGGTGATCATCGACTCGCCACCGATCGAGCTGGTTTCGGATGCCACTGTCATCGCGAGTGAATGCGATGCCGCGATCTACCTGGTGAAAGCCTCTTCGACGCCCGTGCCGATCGTGCGACGGGGTCTCGGCCGCCTGCAGGGCACGAAGGCGCGCCTGCTGGGCGTGATCCTCAATGCGCACGATTTCGAAACGGCCAGCCGCTACTATGGCGACTCGGCGGCGCAGGGCAGATACAACTACGGCGTTTCCTGAATGCCACGAGCCGGTTGACCGGTTCGTCCGGCCGCCGGCTCGACACCGCCTGACTACATCCCGGCGTCCAGGGGCTTGTCGACGGGTCCGCCCGCCTCGACCCATTGCTTGAACGCACCGAGGTTGTAGACATGGGCATAGCCGAAGTCCTTCAGCACCTTGCCCGCCAGCGCTGAACGACCGCCCGAGGCGCAATAGACGATCACGCTCTTCGACTTGTCGAAGGCCTTGTCGTGATACGGCGAGGCCGGATCGGCGCGGAACTCGAGCATGCCGCGCGACACATGCAGCGCGCCCGCCACCTTGCCGCCCTGGCTGAGTTCCGGACCGTCGCGCACGTCGATGACCAGCGCACCCTTGTTGATCAGTGCCTTCGCCTCGTCGAAGGAAACCCGGGGGACTACCGCATCGGCCTGTTCGATCAGGCTCTTGACACTCGTTGTCATACACAACTCCTGCATAAGAATCAAATAGATATCTGCCCCGTTCAACCAATTGTGGGGATGTTGCCGCGTCCGACCGATTCGAGAATCGTGGTGAATCGTACCGGCATCAGGGATAACCGTCATGGCGACAGGTAGACGCGACTTCGATGGCATTGGCCAGGCAGATATCCCGGTCGACAGCGCGTGGGGCCTGGGTCTGCTGCATTTCGACGGCAGCCGCCTGACCTCGTCGGTCGCGGTGCCCAACGGCACGCGCTGCAATGGCTGGCTGCTGAATTCGGTCGACAACCGTTTCGACCTGATCGGCGACTTCGACGGCGACGGTCGGGCCGAGTTGCTCGTGACGAGTCCCTGGGGCATTGCCCTGCTGAAGAAAGACGGGTCGGGTTTCAGTGCCGTGGCGATGGCCGCCAACGGCACGCGATTCGATGGCTGGCTGCTCAACACGGTCGACAACCGCTTCGGACCGATCGGCGACTTCGACGGCGATGGTTGCGACGAAGTGCTGGTGACCAGTCCGTGGGGCATCGGTATCCTGAAGTTCAGCGGCAGCAGGTTCACCGCGCTGCTGGTCGCCGTGAACGGAACGCGCTTCGGCGAATGGCTGCTCGATACCGCCGACGACCGCTTCAGCCCGGTCGGCGATCTCGACGGC
>JBGSTN010000123.1:0-1749 GCA_041736455.1 Burkholderiaceae bacterium
CGGCGGCGCATCTCGAAGAGCAGCGTATTGAGGACCCGGCAGCCCGAAGCGCCGATCGGGTGGCCGATGGCGATCGCCCCGCCGTTGACGTTCACGATCGACGGATCCCAGCCCATGTCCTTGTTGACGGCGCAAGCCTGCGCCGCAAAGGCCTCGTTCGCTTCGACCAGGTCGAGGTCCTTCACCGACCAGCCTGCCTTCTCTAGCGCCTTGCGCGAGGCCGGAATCGGGCCCGATCCCATCAGCTTCGGATCGACGCCGACGGTAGCGTAGGACACGATCCGGGCGAGCGGCTCGATCTTGCGACGCTTGGCCTCGTCGGCACTCATCAACAGCGTCACGGCGGCGCCATCGTTGATACCCGACGCGTTGCCCGCGGTCACGGTGCCTTCCTTGTCGAATGCCGGACGCAGCTTCTGCATGCTTTCGAGCGTCGCGCCGTGGCGGATGTATTCATCCTGGTCGACGATCGTGTCGCCCTTACGTCCTTTCACGGTGACCGGCGCGATCTCGTCCTTGAAACGGCCGGCCTTCTGCGCGGCCTCGGCCTTGTTCTGGCTGGCGAGCGCCAGTTCGTCCTGCTGTTCGCGAGTGATCTTCCACTCCTTGGCCACGTTCTCGGCGGTGGTTCCCATGTGGTAGCCGTTGAACGCATCCCACAGGCCATCCTTGATCATCGTATCGATCATCTTCAGGTCGCCCATCTTCACGCCGCCACGAACATGCGCCGCATGCTGCGACAGCGACATGCTCTCCTGGCCGCCGGCGATCACGATGCTCGCATCGCCCAGCGCAATGTGCTGCGCGCCCAACGCGACCGCACGAAGTCCGGATCCGCACACCTGATTGATTCCCCAGGCCGCGCTGCCGATCGGCAGGCCGGCCAGGATATGCGCCTGGCGCGCCGGATTCTGGCCCTGGCCAGCCGTCAGCACCTGCCCCAGGATCGTTTCGGAGACATCGGAGGGGTCGACACCGGCGCGCTGCAACACGGCGCGGATCGCGATCGCACCCAGTTCATGGGCGGGCAGCGTCGCAAGTGCGCCGTTGAATGAACCGACGGGGGTACGGGCCGCGGCGGCGATGACGATCTGAGTCATGGCAAATCTCCTGAATTGGTCTGGTCGAACGGATTCCCAGCAGCGCGAGTCGCTATTCACCGTCCGGCTCGTTCTAATCTGCGATTGCAGTCGTTTCGAGGGCATCGAGTCGCGAGCATCGTGCGCTGCGTACTCGAACTGACAACACACATCTTCTCGACGATTTTCCTTAGTCTAGCGCCTCGGCCGCCTCGCCGTTACCAGGCCGGGATGGCAACGCGGAAAAGGTCCTGATGTCGGCGATTCCATGGCACGACCCCGCGGTGACCGGCGTCCCCGTCTCGACGATTCAGCCATGCTGCTAAAATACCCGCTCCGGAGAGGTGGATGAGCGGTTGAAATCGCACGCCTGGAAAGCGTGTTCAGGGTAAAACCTGACGTGGGTTCGAATCCCATCCTCTCCGCCAATAATGAGTCCCATAGCGTCCCGCGACGTCTCGCAAGACGCCCCGGAAGCCCGGGTTTGCCAGGTAATCCGGGGGGTTTTTGGTTTCCGGACGCCCCGTGGCGGCACCTGCCAGCCGCTGGACGCGCGAGCGCTGGTCAGTACGTCGACGCCCGAATTCGTCGGTCGTGACGATCGACTTGCGCCGTTCGTCATGCAGCGTTCGGCGTTTAATGCGCAGTGCCGCCGCCGGTGCGGAGCGAG
>JBGSTN010000126.1:0-9889 GCA_041736455.1 Burkholderiaceae bacterium
GCGCGTGCCGGTGAACAGGGACGCGGCTTCGCGGTCGTGGCCGGCGAGGTGCGTGTCCTGGCGCAACGTTGCGCGCAGGCCGCCCATGAGATCAAGGGTCTGATCGGCGCAAGTGTCGACCGCGTGGAAAGTGGTTCGCAACTGGTGGCCGAATCGGGCCAGACGATGAGCGAGATCGTGGGATCGGTGCAGCGCGTGAGCGACATCATCGGCGCAATCACGTCCGCATCGGTCGAGCAGAGCAGCGGGATCGGTCATGTGAATGACGCCGTCGCGCAACTCGACCACATGACCCAGCAGAACGCTGCGATGGTCGAGGAATCCGCCGCTGCGGCCGAGTCCCTTCGCGATCAGGCCCGCAGGCTCACCGAAGTGTTGGCTGCTTTCCGGATCGCCTAGCGGCGGCGCCGTTGTTCATCGGGCGCCAACCGGCTTCGCGATCCGGGCCGATGCAACGAATGCTGCGCGGTTCAGCCCTGCGGACTGTCGGTCATGCGCTCGCAGTAGGCCTGCATGTGCTGCGGCAGGTCGTCAGGGCATACACCGCACAGCCGATTGCCGGGTACCGCGTAATCGATGAACTTGGGATAGGGCAGATTCAGCCCGGCCATCAACTGTTCGAACTCCTCCAGCGTGCGTTGCCTGCCCAGGCGCGGATTGCGCGCCTTCTCCTGGCCGATCGTCGAAACGCGCCGGTCGTTGTAGTCGTGGCCTGGATAGACCAGGTGATCGTCGGGCAGGCTGAACAGCTTTTCGGTGACGCTGAGGTAAAGATCCTTCGCGCTGCCGTTCTGGAAGTCGGTGCGACCGCATCCGTCGATGAGCAGCGCATCGCCGGTGAATACGTAACCCGCGACGACATACGCGAAATGACCATCGGTATGCCCGGGCGTATGCAGCGGCCGGACCGTGATGCCGCCCATCTCCAGCGGTGTCCCCTCGACGATGCCGACATCGGTGCAGGGCAACCGGTCGATGGCCGGGGCCGCGATACGGCTGCCGGCGCGTTGCTTCAGATGCAGCGCGCCGGTGATGTGATCGGCGTGAATGTGAGTGTCGAGCGTGAACGCCAGGGTCAGCCCCAGCTGTCGAATCTCGCCCAGGTCCCGCTCGACACTGTTGACCACCGGGTCGATCAGCATGGCGAGTCCGGTCTGCTCGCAGGCAATGAGGTAGGTATAGGTGTTGGACAGCGGTTCGACGAACTGGCGAAAGATCATGCACGTTTCCTCATTGGCGGTTTTCCATTCTCTCAGACAGGGCGCGATCGTTCCGATCCCGCGTTCCCGGCCGGCCTGATCTCTGCAGTATCGTTTCCATTCCCGGCATCGGCACAGGATGACCATTGCTGCTTCGCCACCATCCGGCGCTTCGTCGCGCGTGAGGAGCGGTGCGCAGGCACGACCCGCGGGGCGTGATCCCATATACTCGGTGGGACATCCAGCCCCATGATCGCTTGCTGCCCCGATGAATACCCGTGTCGTTTGCTGTCCCTGTCTCGTCAGCCAACGCTGGGTTGGCGTCTTTCGGCCAAGCGGTCCCGCCTGATGTCCTACCTCGATGACCCCCGTGTCCTGTTCGCCGCCGAACGCACGCTGCTCGCCTGGCAGCGCACGGCGATCGCCCTGATCGGGTTCGGATTCGTGGTCGAACGTTTCGGGCTCTTTCTGCGCATGGTCAGCGATCAGCCGCTTTCGGCTTCCGATCGCGGGTTCTCGTTGTGGCTGGGTGTCGCGCTGCTGTTGATCGGCGCCGGTGTTTCGGTAATCTCGGCGCGGCAATTCCGAACGGTTCTGCGCGGCCTCGGTGAAAAGGAGATACCGCGCGGCTACTGGACGAATCTGGGTGTCTGGCTCAATTTCCTGCTGGCGATCGTCGCGCTCGCATTGGCGATTCACTTCGTCGTGAGTGGGGCGACTTGACCTTCCGTCGCCTGCTTGAATCATAGTTGCAGCTTTGTTCGCGCTGCGCATCGCGCATCACGCGAGATTTCGAAGGTGGCTGTTAAGCACCGGATTCGACTCTAGTCCGTTCGCCTGCTGGCCGGATCAGACGCCTTCAAATGGATAGATCCCATCCCTGGCTCGAGAGGCGGAAGCGACGAGTGCCGGCCGCTTCAGGCGTTTGATCGCTCGAACCTCACGATAGCGAATGCGGGCACCGTCCATCTGCATCCGTTGGTGCGGGTGTACTTAAGTCTCGAGCACCCTCGACGATATCAATTTGACACTCGGAGACAACGTGGCTGGCGTTGCCAGTCTCGGAATCCGTCGTTCTGCCATGAGATACGAACCGTCCGGTGCCCCAGGGTGCCAGCTATTGAATCACGAAGGCCCGCCATGATTTCTATCTCCCTCGACAGACCTGCCGAACACATCGAATCGTCGCGTGTGGATTCCGAGAGTTCCAGCGACGCCAGCGATACCGACGTGTATGCGCCAGGGATTCGACGGCGCATTCTCGTCGTCGACGACGAACCCGCAAACCTGAATCTGATGCGTCAGGTCCTGAAGGACACCTACGATCTTGCGTTCGCGAAGTCCGGCCAGGACGCCATTGCCTCTCTGCGGCTCAAGACGGTCGACCTGATCGTCCTGGACGTCATGATGCCCGGCATGGATGGCTACGATGTCTGCACCGCGTTGAAGGCGGACCCTCGAACGAGCGGCATCCCCGTCATCTTCTGCACGGCGCTGAGCGACAGCCTCGACGAGGTGAAGGGCTTCGAGCTGGGTGCCGTCGACTACATCACCAAGCCGGTGAGGCCGGTCGTCGTGAAGGCCAGGATCCGAACGCAGTTGGCTCTCTACGACCAGAGCCGTAGCTTCGAGGCGCAGGTCCGGATCGCCAACAAGGAACTGATCGACTCGCGGTTGCACGCGATGCAGATGCTCGGTCGCGCAGCAGAATACAAGGACAACGAAACCGGCTTCCATGTCGTGCGCATGGCGCAATATGCGGAGCTGATCGCGCGCGCGTGCGGCTGGCCCGAGAAGGAGTGTGAACTGATCAAGCTGGCTGCGCCCATGCACGACATCGGCAAGATCGGCATCTCGGAGCATATTCTGATGAAGCCGGGTCCGCTCTCGAAGGAAGAGTACGCGGAAATCAAGCGTCGCCCGGCCATCGGCGCGCGGATCATCGGTGAGCAAGCCAAGGAATCCCGGCTCTTCGAACTGGCAAGCGTGATCGCCCTCACGCATCACGAGAAGTGGGATGGCACCGGTTATCCGCAAGGCCTTCGCGGCGAGGATATTCCGATACACGGGCGAGTCGTCGCGCTGGCCGACGTGTTCGACGCGCTCACTTCGCGCAGACCCTACAAGGATCCCTGGTCACTGGACAAGAGCATCGCCTATCTTCAGTCCCAGGCATCGAAACATTTCGACCCGTACCTCGTGAAGCAGTTCATGTCCAGGATGCCCGAGGTGACGAAGATCATTGCTCGCTATGGCGACCATTCGTTGATCTAGATTCCGGATTGCCGGTCTGCCACGGATTGCGGGCTTCCGGCGAACACATCGTCAATCGCGGCTTCGCAAGTCGCGCATCGGACAGCTGGGAGAGCCGAAGTGACTGATTCAACCATCGATCCGCCGCTGAATGCCTGCGAGAAAGAGCCGCTTGCCAACTCGGGACTGATCCAGGATGCGGGGGTCCTGCTGCACGTCGATCGCGGCAGCGGGCTGATCAATTTCGTGAGCGAGAACACGGCGGCCTTCCTGGGTGATGCGCCGGAAGCATTGATCGGCCAGGACGGGCGCATCTGGATCGCTGACTTCCTGCCGGATGTCAGCGTACTGCCCGCCGTCGCGGGCAGGCGTCAGTTGCTTCTGCGCGGGCTGGACCTTGGCCTGGGCGAACTCGATGTGCTCATCTCGGCGACCGCAACCGGTTGGCTGATAGAACTCGAACCAGCCGTCGCATCGCCGGTCGATCCGTCGGGTGTGTGCTTGAAGCCGGTCGCCGAACCCATCGATGCCGCTGCCCTCGCCACCGTTCAGCAAGACCTCGTCGAACGAATCGCCGAGGCTTCGGGCTATGGTCGAGTGATGCTCTACGAGTTCAAGGCCGACTGGTCCGGGGAAGTGGTTGCCGAGAAGGCCACCCGAGTCGCGGGCACTTACCTGGGCTTGCGTTTCCCGGCCACCGACATTCCTGCCATCGCGCGGGCGCTCTATGCGCAATTGCCGTATCGCCATATTCCGGACGTCAACCGTGCGCCGATCACGATTCTCGGGTCATCCACCCAGGGAACGGCGCTCGACCTGACCTGGTCGGACTTGCGTTCCGTTTCGCCCGTGCACCTCGAGTACCTGCGCAACATGCAGGTGGCCGCCGCATTTTCGGTGTCGGTGATGGTCGAAGGCAAGCTCTGGGGCCTTGTCGCCTGCCACCACACGGAGCCGCTCAAGGTCCCCGTTGCGGCGCGCCTGCGATGTCACGAGATGGTCGCCGAGTTTGTGACGGCCCTGCTTTCGCATCGCCAGCAAAGCCGGGACGAACGGTTGGCGCGCCTCGACGATTCGATTGCACGGGTCGTGCGGGATCTGGATACCGGTGCCGACATCGCTGCAACGCTCGAGGGCAGCCTGGCGAACCTCGCCCGGTTGCTCGATGCCGAGTCCGGCGTGATCGTGGTGGGTGACCAGACGGCCTATTCGAGCGCCGGCGTGACTCCGGAGATGCATCGGGCGGTGCACGACTGGAGTGTTGCCAACCAGCTCGCGAGCGTTGCCGCCTACGAGCGGCTTCCCGATGCCTTGTGCGACCTGTCTCGTGCGGAGAACGGGAGCCTTTGCGGGATGTTGTCGATCAGCGTGCGCGCGAGACGCCACAAGAATCGTCTGGTCGGTCTCTATTTCTTCCGTCACGAGGAGTCGATGGAAATTGCCTGGGCAGGCAACCCGGAGAAGCGGATGGATGCGACCGAAGAATCGGTGCGGCTTGCTCCGCGTCTCTCGTTCGACAAATGGATCGAGGTCCGCACCGGATATTCGCGTCCCTGGGATCCGCTGACGATGTTTACTGCCACGCAGCTTCAGCGTCGACTGGAAGCCATCCTCTGAATCCGGCGGCTGCACGGCCACCAACGGAAGAATCAATTGACCTTATCGGACGATCTGCTGCGCCGGCAACTCGGCGCGTTTGCCGGCTATTGCTGTGCTCATCCCGACGGGTACGGCTTCGAGGTGCGCGAGGGAAACCTTGGCGACTTGACCGGTACGCGATCCGCAGACTCGCCGACGAGCTGGGAAGCCTACCTCGACCTCGTGCATCGGGCCGATCGCGCCAGGACGCGTCGGGAAGTAGCACGTCAGCTCGAGGCCGGAGCCGGTTACGCTGTCGAATACCGGCTGGTCCGAGATGACGGCAGCTTCGTCTGGGTGCGTGATGTCGGCTGCGTCGTCGAGCGCCGTCCGGGAGAGCGTCTTCGGGAAGCGCTGGTGGCCGACATCAGCTCGGAGCGAAACAGACAGAGAGCGCTCGCGGGTCTCGAGGAGCAACTGGCGGAACAGGGGGCGCTTTTCGAATCGTTGAGCGACGCCAGCGCCACGCATACGCTGATGCTGGACGGATCTGGAACCGTCTTGAGGGCCAATCGCGCCTGGTTGAGCTTCGAGCAGGCGCGCGGCGCCTCGTTCGACGTTTCGGGAGACTGGAAAGGGATTCGTTTCCTCGATGAGCTGCTGCGATCGGAGGAGCCTGCGTGGGGCGGCAGGCCATTTCACGACCTGATCTGCGAGGTGCAGAGTGGACATCGCAGCAGAGGAGAAGTCGAATGCCGGCTCGATCTTCCGTGGGGCTCCTGCTGGCTGCAATTGATTGCAACGCGCCTGCAGGGCGGATTCCAGGGTGTCCTCATCACGCGCCTCGATATCACGGCTCTGAAGAGTGCCGAAGCGTCGTTGCTCGAACAGAGCGTGTTCCTGAATGGCATTCTCGAATCGTCACGGCACCTCGGCATCGCGGCCATCAACGCCGACAACAGGGTCACCATCCTGAATCCGGCGGCGGAAGAGTTCTTCGGCATCCACAAGGAAGAGACACTCGGCAGACCCGTCGAGGCCTTCTACCAGGATCTGGATTTTCCGTGGACCCAGTTGAATGCCGGGCTCGAAACGGCCATCAATGGTCGCAGCTACAGCTTCGAGACGTCGACGCTGCGTGGCATGCCGGGTCACCTGTTCGAAGTCACGCTGTCACAGGTCCGGGGATTGGACCGGCAGGCACTGGGCTTCGTTCTGGCGGTAAGCGACATCACCGACGAGCGTGCCTACACCGACCGGATGGAGCGTCTGAACGAAGAGTTGGAGCAGCGCGTGGTGGCACGTACGCGTGAGCTTACCTACAGCCAGGCGAATCTGGAGCGCGCGCAGCGGATCGCTTCGCTGGGCAGCTGGGAATGGGAAATCGGCAGCGATGCCATGAGCTGGTCGCCGCAGTTGTTCAGCATCCTGGGCTTCGATGCGCGAGATCGCCCGCCGACACGCGAGCGCATGCTCGGCGCCATTCACTTGGACGATCGGCCGCGGCTCGAGCAACTCTTCTCGAACCTCGGCCAGGACATCGACAGCATCGTCGAACTGGAATATCGCATCGTCCGGCCAGACGGCGAGTTGCGCACCGTCTCGTCGTCGGTGCAGGTCTTCCGAAGCGAGAACAGTCATCTCGAGCGCGTGATCGGCACCGTGCAGGACATCACCGAGCGCGCTCGTCTGCTCGATGACCTGCGCAAGGCGAAGGCGTCGGCCGAGTCGGCGAGCCAGGCGAAGTCGGTCTTCCTCGCCAACATGAGTCATGAAATCCGCACGCCGATGAACTCCATCATCGGGATGACGGATCTGCTGTTGGAACAGCCACTCGACGAAGGGCAGTACAAGCTCTTGCGCGTGATCTCGAATGCCGCGCAGTCCCTGATGGGAATCCTGAACGGGATACTCGACGTCTCGAAACTCGAATCGGGCCGCATGGAGCTCGAGGCCGTCGACTTCGACCTGTACCAGCTCCTCCGCGAGGCGATGGACATGATGGCAATCAATGCCGAGCGCAAGGGCCTGTCGGTCATTCTCGAGATCGATCCAGCCGTCCCGCGAGGTGTTCGAAGCGATCCGACCAAGCTCAGGCAAGTGATCGTCAACCTGATCGGCAATGCGGTCAAGTTCACCGAGCGCGGCATCGTGCAGCTCAGTGTCGGTCCGACCGAACAAGCCGGCGAATGGCTGTTCTCGGTCAAGGACACGGGGATCGGCATACCAGCCGAAAGCCTGCCGAGGATTTTCGAACGTTTCTCTCAGGCCGACCAGAGCACCACGAGGCGCTATGGTGGAACAGGGCTAGGCACGGCGATCAGCAAGGGAATCGTCGATGCCATGGGGGGCATGATCTGGGTCGAGAGCGAGCAAGGTGTCGGCAGCACTTTCCACTTCAGGCTGCGGTTACCGGAGGCGTTCGATCTTGCCGTCGATCCCGATGGCCAGTCGTCATCGGGTCGATGGACGGCGCCGTTGCAAGTGCTGGTCGTCGACGACATCGAGCTCAATCGCGAACTCGTGACGTTGCGGATGCTGCAGCGCAATCACCGCGTTCACCTGGCCACCGATGGCGTACAGGCGATCCAGCAGAAGCTTCAAGCGGCGCCCGACGTCGTTCTGATGGATGCCCATATGCCGAACATGAACGGGTTCGACGCGATTCGTGCGATCCGGGCACAGGAGGCAGGTACTGGAAAGCATATTCCGATCATCATGCTGACAGCGAGTGTCCTGGAGAGTGATCGAAAGTCGTGCCTCGACGCCGGGGCCGATGCGTTCGTGCCGAAGCCGATCGATTTTTCGCTCCTGTTCGACCGGATCGCCGACTTCTTCCCGGTCGTGGACAGTCCCGCTGCGCCGGCACCGCAGGTACAGCGGTCCAGCGCGTCTCATTGCCTCGATCTGATCGATGAAGTCGCTGGCATCCAGACCTGGAGCGATCCGGACATCTACTTCGCCTGGTTGTCGCGGCTGCTCGCGGACCATCCGAACATGCACCGGACCGTCCTCGAACTGACCCGCGATGGAAACGTCGCTGAAGCGGTCGAATATCTGCACAAACTCAAAGGGCTGCTCGGGAACTTGTGCATCCGGAGGTTGCCGCAGTCATGCGCGGCGCTCGAGCAGGCGCTGAAGGCGAACGGCACGGTACCCGTCGAGCTGATGAACGATCTTGAGCAACTCGAAGTCGCGCTGCGCAGGGACATCGACAAGATCAGTCGCGCGGCGCGAGTGAAATGCGGTCAGGCCGCACAGACGCCAACCAACGAGTCGACCAACGAGCCTTCCATCGACGCCGTTGCAGTCGCTTCGCTGCTCGAAAAGATAATCAGGTCACTCGAGGTCGGCGAGGTGAACGATCCGGCACTGGTATCCCTGCGTGAACAGATCGGCGCCCGGAAGATTGCCAGGCTGCTCGACGCGGTCGCGGAGTTCGACTTCACGATCGCATTGAAGACGGCCAGGGATCTGATGGGCGCGATGGATCACACGGATCGAGAGGATGTGTCGTCGCGGGCGGGTGCCGTACACGAAGAATGAAGAAGGTCACCGGTGTCTGTTGACCGATGTGCCGCGCGATTGTCGACCGGGCTGGGAACACCGGGTGCAGTGGCTCGGGTCGGGTTCGACATGTCTCGTCGAGGGGCATGATTCCGGACGGGGCGGGGGCAATGCGATCAGGGGCGTTCGATGCGCCGGCGCACGGTGGTGGCTGGCTCGTGATGGTGGTGGCCGAGTTCGGGCACGGTGATTGCCGCCGATGCCCGAATTCATCCACCAATATTCGCGACCATGCTCAAGGCACTGACCATCAATTGCACACTGAAGCGCAGTCATATCGATCCAATGTCGTCCACCGCCCGCATCCTCGGCGAAGTCGAGGCCGAGTTGCGGCGACTGGATGTCGATGTCGAGTCGATATGGGCGGCAGATCTGAATCTGCTCCCGGGCGTCACGTCGGACGAGGGTGAAGGTGACGAATGGCCCGAAATCCGGCGTGCCTTGATGAACGCCGACATCCTGATTCTGGGAACACCTATCTGGCTGGGTCAACCATCCAGTGTCTGCAAACGAGTACTCGAGCGCATGGATGCCTTCATTTCGGAGGCCGATGATGCGACAGGGCACATGCCTGCCTTCGGCAAGGTAGCCGGAGTTGCCGTGGTCGGCAACGAGGATGGCGCTCACCATGTGTGCGCCGAGATCTTCCAGGCGCTGGTCGATGTCGGCTTCACCATTCCGGCGAATGCCTCGACCTACTGGGTCGGCGAGGCGATGGGCAGCACCGACTATTTCGATCTTGATGCCACACCCGAGAAGATCGCCGGCACCAATCGCACGCTTGCGCGATTCACCGTGCATATGGCCGGACTTCTGAAGGCGTCGGCTTATCCCGCCATCAAATAAGCGGGCGATTGCATGGATCAACGCTGCGCCTCTTGGACGTAGCCATATTGGAGAAGACGATGACGACGGTATCGGAAGTGATGACCCGGGGTATCCGCACGCTGGCGCCCCAGGACACCGTGGTGTTTGCCGCGCAAGCGATGCACGAACTGAATGTCGGGGCGATACCCGTATGTGATGGAGAACGTCTCGTCGGGATGTTGACCGATCGTGACATCGTCGTTCGAGGTGTGGCCCAGGATATGCAGCTCAATGCGACGAAACTGGTCGACGTGATGAGCGAAAACGTGAAGTCTGCTCAGGACGACGATTCGCTCGACGACGTTCTGTCCGAGATGGCGCGGTTGCAGATTCGGCGTATGCCGGTGGTGGACAGCTCGAAACGCCTCGTTGGCATCGTGGCGCTGGGCGATGTGGCCGTTAAGGACCGACAGGGAGTCGACGGC
>JBGSTN010000166.1:0-7191 GCA_041736455.1 Burkholderiaceae bacterium
ACGGCAATCCGTGCTGGACCTACAACGTGCAGCACCCGCTGGGCAAGTTCGCGGTGTTCGTCGGCCATATCGAAAACGGCGCAGCGTATCCGTTCGAAGTCTGGATCAACGGCTCCGAACAACCGCGCGGCCTCGGCGCGATCGCCAAGACCCTGTCGATGGACATGCGCGCCGACGACCGGGCCTGGCTCGACATGAAGCTGCGCTCGCTCGAGAGGACGAGCACCGAGGATGCGTTCGAGATTGCGATGCCGCCCGACGGCAGGCCGGTGCTCGTGCCGAGCCTAGTCGCCGGCTTCGCGAAACTCGTGCGCTATCGCTGCATCGAACTGGGTGCGTTCGACGACCGCGAGGCCTCGACACCGGTGATGAACGCCTTGATCGGCAAGCGCGAGCCCAAGGCCGGGCCGGACGGCACGATGAGCTGGACGGTCGATGTGTTGAACCAGGCGACCGGCGACGATTTCTGTTTGTTCGTCAAGGAACTGGTGATGCCGAACGGCCAGCGCCGGCCGTATTCGTTGTGGATCGCGGGCGAATATCCGAAAGCGTTCGACGGCTTGTGCAAGGCACTGTCGCTCGACATGTGGGTGCTCGATCCGGCTTGGATCGGCATGAAGCTGCGCAAGTTGTTGACGTATGGCGAGCCCAATGGCGCGTTCTTCGCGCGCACGCCGGGGTCAGAGCGATCGCAGGCGTGGCCGTCGACGATTGCGTACATGGCGGCGTTGGTGCTGCATCGGTATGTGAGGCTCGGCATTCTTGATGACGAAGGCAATGCGGTCGTGCGGTCCGGCATTCTTGCGATGCCCGATCAGGCGGCTGCGGCGCCGTCTAGCGGGCTCAAGCCGTTAGCGGGAGCGAAGTGCAGCGAGTGCGGGAACCGGACTGTGATCAAGAAGGATGGGTGCGAGTTCTGTACTAGCTGCGGGCATATCGGGGCTTGCGGGTGAGGTGAATCGCACAGGTGAGGCTGCGCGCGGTGCACGCAGCTGATCTTGGGTTGTACGCATTTGCTGTATCCCGTGGCATGGTCAATGAACGCAAGTAGTGAGCACGGTGAAGTTCCATCGACCGTAACTTGGACGGTAGCGCCCAACAAGGTGCATTAGAAATGTCGCTCGAAGCCTGGCTCACGATCGCGGCGACGATTCTGGGGCCGGTTCTCGCAGTTCAAGCCCAGAAGGCTGTCGAATCCATCCGAGAAATTAACGATCGGAAGACTGCGGTGTTCGACAAGCTGATGGCGACTCGCGCGTCTAGAGTTTCACCGGAGCATGTTCAAGCTCTGAACATGATTGACATAGCTTTCTATGGACGAACTAGGCTTGGCATTCGCGGCAGATCCAAGACAGAACACGCTGTCCTTGACGCTTGGCGGGAGTACCACGATCACCTCGGGATCAAAGCTGATGGCGCGGGCATTCCACTCTGGAACGTGACGAGTCAAGAACTTTTCATCAATCTTCTGTTCGCCATGTCCCGAGATCTTCACTACACGTTTGATCGTGTGCAGCTGAAACGAGGCGCCTACTCGCCAATGGCTCATGGCGAGCTAGAAATCGAACAAGCTTCGTTGCGCCGAGCCGCAATCCGAGCGTTCTCGGGCGAGGTTCCGCTAAGAATGGAGATAGCTGCGGCGCCCGGGCTGGCAGCGATTCCAGTCAGGGAAAATCATTCGGAACTATCAGGCGCGACCAATGGTCACGGTCAACCAGAACGCGGCAATGCGGATTGACTTGTCCGTGACTCAGGTAACTCACTCGCCGCTTGCTCGCCTCTAGGGAATCGCTGATCAAGCGGTAGGCAATTGAGAGATGACACGGTTCGTGTCTGGCAGTCATGTGAAATGCCGAAGAAATTGTTTGCTCGATCTTCGATGCGATCTCGGCCGATTCAGGCAGATCGCAGAGCTGTTTGCTCCCGCAGCACACATTTTCCCCGGATGCGCAAGACGCATGAATGCGTAGCTCAGGAGCACCTGATGCGGGCCGGGGCGCGCGAAGGGGGGTCAAATGTCCGCTGCAAGGAAATACAAGCTGCGGCGCACGGGCGCTGAATTGGAATTTCTTTTGACATCGGACCGCCCGCATTCAACAGGACATGCCAATCTTGCAGCTGCCGTCGAAGACACTTGAGAGGATCGAACCGCATCCGATCCCCGGCATAAACGAGGCTCGTCACCCTCGCTGATCAAGTCGCCGCATGCTGCATTGTGGTTTGATCCCGCAGTTTCGTCAGGTGTCCAACACTCCGGTTCCCATGGACAAGCTCTACAAACCTCACTTCCTCTCCCAGCTCAAAGCTCGCATGCTCGTCGAAAGGCCCGAGTTTCAGCTGCGCAAGGTGCCGAAGGAACATGTGCATCGGTGGCTTTTCTCCAGCAGCTCGTTGTACGTGCATCCACTACCGTCGAATTGCCATGTTTGGCTGGAGTGGACCCCGGGCGAGGGAGTCGAGCGCGAGTTCTTCGCGTTCCTCGGTTGGAGCTTCGACGCCGAGCGTCTCCCTGTCAACCAGCCTGGTGACAACCGGATTCTCATTGTTCGCGAACCCTCTGCTGGATTGGCGTCGGGCATGCTGAACGTGCAGGCTGTCGAAGGCAGGAATGCCATCGCGGGTTTCAAGATCCCCACGCCATGGGACGAGTTGTATATGCTCAGCCCCTGCGCGTCGGATGCCGAGAGGAAAGCTTTGATGGACAAGGCTTACCTGGCTTATCGTGCGCTGTCGGAAGTGGATCGAATCGAAGCCACGCGAACAGCACTGAACGAGGCTTTCGCAAGCCTCGCAACCGTACTTCCTCGCTTCATTGCAACGCTCGAGAGCCTGCCGCCCATTGACGCCTGAATCGATACTCAAGCCGGGAGCTCGGCATCGTGTTGTGATGCGCCGCTGCAGGGATGTTGGTCGCGTCGCTGTCGATCTCGTTCAGCAATTGCATCCATCGTTCAAGCTCATCGCCTGCCTGCTGATCGTCGCTTTCACGCTTCCTGGCTGCGACCAGAAGCCGGCGTTCATATTTGTCTTGGAGACTTCTCAGGTCGTCGAGCTCGAGGCATCAGCCTCCGCTCGCCAAGTCAGCCCTGGAGAATCCTTCGTTCTGAACGCGCAAAGGAAAACATCGGGGAATTGGAGGCGCATTGCCTCGCATGAACTCATGCCCGGGCAATGCTGGATGGCGGCTCTTCCGCCCGAGCGGGAAAAAGAGGTAGCCGACAACCTTCACTGGGTCGTTGAGCCGCAGGGCGCTGCGACGTTCAACATTGATTTCAGGCCCGATCACACTAGGGCTGTCTCGATATCGAAAGAAGGGGTTTTCACGTTCACACCGAGCACTGCGGTCTGGTGCGAGCCAGGTCGCTCCGTATCGGCGCCACCTATCCGTATCGAAGTCACGCCACGGTGAAGCTGGCGCATGGTCGAGCCGGTTTTGACAAGCTGATTCAGTCACGTGATGCGTTCAGAACCATGCGCCGATTCAATGTCCGTTTCGAACGATGTGCCGAGCCGATTACTGAGCCGATGGAACCTGGATGCGGCACGTGTCCAAACAAGTCGGCCCGCTTCGAGGCAAGGTGAGGGACGACGAGGCTCGAAAGCGATCAACGTTCCAGCAATTCGTGACTGGAAGCGCTCGTCGTCTCGCTCCGGTCACCGTGCGTTGGCAGGCACCGGCGTGTTGAGCAGCTGCTGCTCCCACAGGAAAGCGATACCGCTTCCGCCGGCATGCCGAGCGATGACTTCCGACAGTGCAGCGGCTTGATCGGCCCGAGCCCAGTCGCGCTGCCATTCGGCCGCCACCGCCAGCCACGTCATCACGTTCGCGCCGGCCGCGATCATTCGCTGTATCGCGACTTCGTGGGCTTCGACCGACACGCCGCCCGATGCATCGGTGACCACGGTGACGTCCCAGCCTTCGCCGAGGGCCTGGATCGTCGGCATGGCAACGCACACCTCGGTCCATAGCCCGGCGATGATCAGTTGCTTGCGGCCCGTTGCCTTGACCGCCTCCACGACCTTCCGGTCCTCCCAGGTGTTGATGAAGGTCCGGTCGATCACTTCCTGGCCTGGGAACACTTCAGTGATCTGGGGAAAGAGGAGCCCTCCGCGGTCGGCAATCACACTCGTCAGGATGGTGGGAACGCCGAAGACCTTTGCGGCCTTGGCCAGTCCCGCGGTGTTGTTGATCACCATCTGCGGTTCGTGACTGTTCAGGTTGGCGAGTTGATAGGGCTGGTGGTCGATCAGAACGAGTACAGAGTCTTCCGGGCGAAGAAGCGAAGAGAGGCCATTTCGATTAATCATCTGTTCATCCTTTTAGCCGTCGTTGATCGGATTGGTTTTCCAAGAGAATTGCGCTAGAGGTCACATCGCTTGGAACCCGGATTCTGGCGTTCCCGATCGTGGTTCGGTAGTAGCATCCGCCGTTCAGCTGTGTCGCAATTCGGGGAACAGCGCGTTGAACATCGATGACCTGCAGACGTTCGTGGAGGTGGCCGATGCCGGTGGTGTCTCGCCTGCGGCAGTGCACCTCGGTGTGTCCAAGTCGATCGTCAGTCGTCGTCTATTCAGGCTCGAAGCGGAACTTGGTGCCCAACTGGTTGCGCGATCGACGCGCGGGGCCACGCTGACGGAAGCCGGTGCGACGTTCAGAGACTTTGCCGCCAGAGTCTGCACCGAGATCGATACGGCCCGGGAAACCATCGTGCCCACGGGTGAACTACGCGGTCGTTTGCGCGTCGCGGCGCCGCTGACTTTCGGCCCGACCCACTTCGCGCCCATGGTTGCTGAAATGGCGCGACGCCACCCCCGGCTGCACCTGCAGACCACATACACGGACCGCTTCGTCGATCTCATTGCGGAAGGTTACGATTGCGCAATCTGGGTCGGTCATCTCCCGGACTCCAACCTGATCGCAAGACGCGTCGCTTCGATGAATGGGAAACTGGTTGCGAGTCCGGACTATGTCAAAGCGCACGGGTCTCCCGAGTCACCGGACGAGCTCCTTGCCCACGCGGCGCTGATGCAGGGCACCGAAACATGGCGCCTCACGGATGGCGACAGGATCATCTCGGTTCGTCCCCAGGGCCGTTTCAAGGCTGACAACGGCTCGGCACTCGTCGCTGCCGCCACCGCGGGACTCGGGATCGCCTACCTGCCCGATTGGCTCACCAATGCGCGTGTGGCCTCGGGTGCCCTGGTGCCGGTCATGACGCGCCACCCACCCCCGCCCGCAGGGGCGTTCGTCGTCCGACCGCCCGGGTTGCATCCTTCACGGAACATACGAGTCTTCACGGAACTGCTGATCGAGTACTGCGACAGGATCATGCCCCTTGCGTGACCACTTCGCGCTGGGACGGAAGGCGCTGGTTGACTTGACCTGCAACTGACAAGGCGACTTGCCTTTTTTCGCCGGTGGATGAATCGCCGGGAACTCTTTGATCCAGATCGTCGACACCAGCGGCGTTGGCGAGATCTCTTGGCCCTGCCCCACGTTCACTGTGACATCGGCCTCGGTGTCGATGTGGTCTCGATGTCCTGCACCGCACTCGCCGCGAGGCGTCCTCGGGAAGCAATGCCAGGGTGGGCACAACTCGATGCGCTTATACCTGGGTACGTGGCAGGACTGCTGCTTACGAGAGGGGCATGATCCCTTATCGTTTCTAGCCAAACGTCGTCACGCGCCTACCGACCTGGCATGCACGGGAACAAAACGTGCTCCCTGACGAGCCGTCGGTGCGTAGACATGCATGAAAACAGCAAGTCACTGGCGTAATCTCTGCTGCGTTGAAAGCAGCCAGTGCACTCTTCAACATCCGAAGGAGTCACGATGGCCAACCCCAACAGCTTCGACAGCAGAAGCGTGCTGTCAACCAACGGCATCGACTACACGATCTACCGGATCGACAAGGTCCCGGGCCACGAACGCCTGCCGTTCAGCCTGAAAGTGCTGCTCGAGAACCTGCTGCGCACCGAGGACGGTGCGAACGTCACGAAGGCGCAAATCGAATCGCTCGGCTCGTGGGACCCCTCGGCACAGCCCGACATCGAGATCCAGTTCACGCCCGCGCGCGTCGTGATGCAGGACTTCACCGGCGTTCCCTGCATCGTCGATCTCGCCACCATGCGCGAAGCGGTCGTCAAGCTCGGCGGCGATCCGGCCCGGATCAACCCGCTTGCCCCGGCGGAACTCGTCATCGACCATTCCGTCATCGCCGACGTGTTCGGCAGGGTCGACGCGGTCGAGCGAAACGTCGAACTCGAATACCAGCGCAACGGCGAGCGCTACCAGTTCCTGCGCTGGGGACAGAAGGCGTTCGACGACTTCAAGGTCGTTCCGCCGGGCACCGGCATCGTCCACCAGGTCAACATCGAGAACCTGGCCAAGGTCACTTACACGCGCGAGTTCGATGGATTGCTGACGGCCTACCCGGACACGCTGCTCGGCACCGATTCGCACACCACGATGGTGAACGGCCTCGGTGTGCTCGGTTGGGGCGTCGGCGGTATCGAGGCCGAGGCGGCGATGCTGGGACAGCCTGTTTCGATGCTCATTCCGCGCGTGGTCGGCTTTAAGCTGACCGGCCGGATCGTGCCCGGCGTCACCGCCACCGACGTCGTGCTGACGATCACCGAGATGCTGCGCAGGCACGGCGTGGTCGGCAAGTTCGTCGAGTTCTATGGTGCCGGCGTCGGCGCCATGCCGCTCGCCAACCGCGCCACGATCGGCAACATGAGCCCGGAGTTCGGCTCGACCGCGGCAATCTTCCCGGTCGACGACGTCACGCTCGACTACCTGCGCTTCACCGGCCGCGACGCGGATCAGGTTACGCTGGTGGAGGCGTACATGAAGGCGCAGGGGCTCTGGCACGACCCTTCGGTGGAGCCGGACTTTTCCGAGTACCTCGAGCTCGACCTCGGCGCCGTCGTGCCGTCCATCGCCGGCCCCAAGCGCCCACAGGACCGCATCGCGTTGTCGCAGGCGAAGTCGATGTTCGCCAAGGACATCCACGACTACTCGGCCCCGTCGGTGAGCAGAGACGCCGTCGATCTCGATTCGAAGGGGTCGTTTCCGGCCTCCGACCCCAGCGCCGATCCGGGTGAAGAGAAGGCGGAGACCGCCGACGTTCAGGTCGAAAGCGGCTCGCCCGCCAGGCGGCTGTCGAAGCCGGTCGAGCTGACCGCCGC
>JBGSTN010000171.1:0-2954 GCA_041736455.1 Burkholderiaceae bacterium
ATGGGGGGCTGTCCTTCGATTGATGGTTTGGGTGTATCGCAACAACCATCCTATCGATCTCTGGGCAGCCCCAACTCATTCCATGACTTGCCCGCCACAATACGACCCGGACGAGCTTAAGTAAGTGCCATTCACACTAGTGCGCTTGGCGCCTTGGCCAAGAAGCAATCCGCGCGAACGATGACTTCTGCTGCGCTATTGAAAGCCCCGATATTCTTCGGCAGGTCGTTGGAGAGTCAGCGCACACGCGCATGGGGTCCGAACCGATCATCGACAAACGTCTTCAGGTGGTTGATGTAAGTCGTGCCTGACGTCAACGTGGATTGACACTGATGCCGCGCCCTTCTACATTCACGACATGGCAAACAATCCGCAAACGCTCCCGCATCCTGAAGACGATGCGCCGGGCGGCCTTTCGTCGTGCAGCGACCGACAGCGTCCGAATGTTCGGGTGCCCACGACGCGCGCGGTCGTCTGCTCGCTCGAGCAATCCACGGCACGGACGTGCGGGTCATCGGTTGCCCCTTTGGTCGCTGCAGGGCACCGACATGTGCCTCGGTAGTTCGATGCCGACTGGGAGGACGTTCTCGTTCGCTCCGCTCCGTGGATGGCAGCCCGGCGATTCGATCTCCAGACTATTCAAGACGGCCACAGACGTGGCCGCCCCCGCACGGCCGATCGAGGGCTTGCGGGTTCCCGACGCGATGCATCATGACAGGAGTCAATTCCTTGGCTGCTAAAGCTTCAATCGGTCCCGTAGTGCCGATCCGCGTCGTGGTCGTCACGATGGATACCCACCTGGCCAGCGCCGTCAAGCGCGGCCAACCCACGCTCACGAAGGAGTTCCCCGCCCTGTCGTTGAGCCTGCATGCCGCCAGTGAATATGCAGGCAACGAGACGCTCATCGCACGTGTCAAGGAAGACATCGCCAGCGCCGATATCATCGTCGTCGGCATGCTCTTCCTGGAAGACCATTTCATGCCGATTCTCGAGGATCTGCGGGCACGTCGTGATCAATGCGATGCGATGATCTGCATGGCCTCGGCAGCCGAAGTCGTCAAGTTGACGCGGCTCGGCCGGTTCGACATGAGCAAGCCGGCCAGCGGGCCGATGGCCCTGCTGAAGAAGTTGCGCGGCGAGAACGCCGACAAGAAGGCGACGGGCGGTGACGCGCAGATGAAGATGCTGCGTCGCATTCCGCAGATGCTGCGATTCATACCCGGTACCGCACAGGACGTACGGGCGTACTTCGTGACCCTGCAGTACTGGCTGGGGGGGTCGGACGAGAACATTCTCAACCTGATCCGCCACGTCATCGAACGTGGCGCCAATGGCGAGCGCCGTGCGTTGCGGGCGATCGCCAAGGCTCAGGCACCCGTCGACTATCCCGAACTCGGTGTTTACCACCCGCGCATGAACCGCCTTGGTGACGGTCAGATCGCCGGTTGCCTGTCCGAGAATGCGAGCGACCTTCCGAAGTCCAAGGGCGCGTCCGTCAAGGGCACCGTGGGTCTTCTGCTCTTGCGCTCGTATCTGCTGTCGCGCAATGCGGGTCACTACAACGGGGTCATCGCAGCGCTCGAGTCGCGCGGCTTCCGTGTGGTGCCGGCGTTTGCGTCAGGGCTCGACTCGCGCCCGGCGATCGAGAAGTATTTCGTGCCCAATGGCCGCATCGTGGTCGACGCCGTCGTTTCGCTGACCGGTTTCTCGTTGGTCGGCGGCCCCGCCTACAACGACGCCAAGGCGGCCGAGGAAGTTCTCGCCCGGCTCGATGTCCCGTACATCGCGGCGCACCCGGTCGAATTCCAGACGCTCGATGTCTGGGCCGCCAACGACCGTGGCCTGCTGCCGGTGGAAAGCACCATCATGGTCGCGATCCCCGAACTCGACGGCGCGACCGGGCCCATGGTATTTGGCGGGCGGCCCGGCGCCGATGGAGTGACCTGCACCGGATGCGCCGACGCCTGCGTCTTCCATTCGGACAGTCAGGCATCGGACATGGCGTCATGCCCGGAAAGAGCGTCGATGCTCGCTTCCCGGGTCGAGAAGCTGGTGGCGTTGAAGCGCGGCAAGCGCGCCGATCGCAAGGTCGCGCTGGTGATATTCAATTTCCCGCCCAACGCGGGCAACATCGGCAGCGCGGCCTACCTGTCGGTGTTCGAATCGCTGTTCCACACCTTGACCGCCATGAAAGCGCAGGGCTATACGGTGACGGTGCCCGACAGCGTCGACACGCTTCGTGAGTCGATCCTGAAAGGCAACGCCGCGCAGTATGGTGCCGACGCCAATGTCCATACCCTGATCCCCGCCAACGATCACGTTCGGCGCGAGCGATGGCTCAAGGAGATCGAGGCCCAGTGGGGACCGGCACCCGGCAAGCAGCTCAGTACCGGCAACAGCATCATGGTACTGGGCGCACAGTTCGGTAACGCGCTGATCGCAGTCCAGCCAGCCTTCGGTTACGAAGGCGACCCGATGCGCCTGTTGTTCGAGAAGGGTTTGTCGCCCACGCACGCGTTCTCTGCTTTCTACCGGTACCTGCGTGAAGACTTCGGTGCCAATGCCGTACTGCATTTCGGTACGCACGGCGCGCTGGAATTCATGCCGGGCAAGCAGACCGGCATCTCGGGCAATTGCTGGCCCGACCGGCTGATCGGCGACTTGCCGAACATCTATCTCTACGCCTCGAACAATCCTTCCGAAGGTGCGATCGCGAAGCGCCGATCAGGGGCCACGCTCGTCAGCTACCTGACGCCACCGGTGGCCCAGGCGGGCCTGTACAAGGGGCTCAACGACCTGAAGGTGTCCATCGAACGCTGGCGCGCGATCGAGCCGCAGTCGCACGAGCGCGCCGATCTGGCGGTCCTGCTCCAGAGCCAGGCGGCCGAGCTGGACCTGACCGAAGCAGAGCCGCTCTGGGATACCTCGCCAGACGGCGACGCGGATGAGCGCGT
>JBGSTN010000181.1:0-10397 GCA_041736455.1 Burkholderiaceae bacterium
TAGGTCTGGGCTGCGGGCTGAGTGGCATGTGCGAGCCCGGAAGGGTGTGTCGCGCCAGCAGGCACTTCAATGTCGGAGTTCATCTGGCCGATCCTGGCTTGACGAGGTTGGAGAGAAAGCGGATCTCGGACTGCGTGGCCCGTTCCTTCGCCCAGGCGGGCACTTCGCTGAGCATGCCGGGCCAGGGGTTTCGGGGGTAGGGATAGGCGATGCGGTACCACGATCGCCCGCCGTGGCAACCGAAGCACGCGTCGCCGCTCTTCGCGCCGGCGATCTCGATCGCCTCTGCGCGCAGGTAATCGACCTGGTGGCGATTGGTCCGCACCGTGGCATGGCACAACAGGCAGTTGTTCTGGAATGCGTCCTTGACCTGAGGCCAGGGGGCGGGCAGACCCATCACCTGATGATTCATCGTGCCGTGGCACTTCAGGCAGGTGCGCGAGGCGCTGACGGACTTGCGCAGGTCCATCAGATGGTTCTTGTTCGACGCCGAGGTGTCGGGCGCTTCGTCGCGCGCCGAGTGGCCCTCATGGCAGGTGATGCACTTCATCGCCATTGTCTGACGGGCGAAGTCGGTCACGAGATGGCGTCGGTGCAGCGTGTCCTGCGCGCCCTGGTAGGTGGAGCTCAATTGATACCAGGCCTTGGCTCCGGTCGCTGGCACGCCGGCCGGGGAGAACGGCCGCACGCTGGGCTGGAGAACCTCGGCGTGACAGGTCAGGCACTGCTCGTTGGTGGCCTGCTCGATGGCGGGCTTGAAGTGAATCGGATCGAACACGGCGCGTTGATAGTCAGGCAGCGGCGCACCGGTCTGGGCGCCGGCCCAGGCCGCGCAACTCACCACGATCAGCACGCCGAGCATCGTGCGCCCGATCGACTCGAGCAACCGCAAAGTAAATGAATCCAGCGCCATGTCTCTGACCCGTTGTCCATAGGCAAGAAATATTGCCAACCGGGAAATCCCGGTGGCCGGGTGCGGAGCGCTTGTCACGCCCCCGCACCCGCAACCAACTCGTCGACTTATTTGGAGTCGACCTTGGTACACGTCACCGTGCCCCTAGCACTGCGGCTCCATTCGACGCAGTTGCTCGGCGCGTTCGTGGGAGTCAACCCTGCCATTCCCGTCATGCCACCCATGCCGGACATGCCACCAATGCCGGACATGCCCGTCATGCCGCCCATGCCGGACATACCCGACATGCCTGACATCCCACCCATGCCGCCCATGCCGGACATGCCGGACATGCCACCCATTCCACTCATGCCGGCGTTGCTACCCATGCCGGACATGCCTGACATCCCACCCATACCGGACATGCCACCCATGCCACTCATGCCACTCATGCCGGGGTTGCCACCCAGGCCACCCATACCGGACATGCCACCCATACCGGACATGCCACCCATGCCGCCCATACCGGACATGCCACCCATGCCCGACATGCCACCCATACCGGACATGCCGCTCATGCCTCCCATTCCCTTCTGATCAACGCCCTGGGCCTGTGCGTACCCAGCCAACGCTACGACCAAGGCCGTCATCATTGAAGACAGCACCAGATTCTTGCGCATCCTTGTCATGATTCATCTCCCGAATTAGCAAACAGAGGGAACAGGTTCCCGATCCGTTCCATTCGAGCGTCGAACGGAACGAGTTACTCAATCACCGCGGGGGTGGTTGGAAGCGTGGCGCGTTGGCACTGGACGCATGCCAACCGCGTATGTCGTATGGGGGAAGCAAGCCCGGGCCTGCCAGAGGGATGAACCACGCTCCTGCGATGGCGGCCTCTACGACGTTGTTGGGCAAGGGATCCAAGACTCCGTGCAGACGGCGACCAACCTCTTCCGGAGAAACCGTGAACTGACTGACGCGGGGTGCATCGACAGGGCGTCGATCAGGGGACGATCCGGCGACGAAGTCAGCGCTCCAGGCGGTGGTCGATACGACCGAAAAAGCGAGCAGAAACATTCTCCAATCCATGAACCGATCACCCGATCACGTCATCAACATATGAAGTGACAAGGCAACGTTCATGCCATTCGATGAAGACGATTCAGGCGTGCTCTGCTGCGAGGTTTCGGTTCGATGCACAAGCGCTAGCAGGCCGCTCGAACGCTTTCCTGGCGAAGTGACATGACAAAACGGCAGTTGCCAGACAAAGTGACAGGTAATTGCAGTTGCCTCGACCTGCGGAAACCGATGGTCGAACACGGCATGGCACGAGTGACATTGACGAGAAGAACGCAACGACGATGGCCGATGACGTGCGCCTGAGAGTTGGCTGATCCGAGTGGAGACTCTTCGGATTGCGACGACGCGCGATGCCCGAGACTTCGATGTCGAAACGACTCAAGACTTTTCAGGCGAAGCAGGTTGGCGCGAGATTCAGAGCGGCGTCGTCTGGCGATGACGATGGCATGTCGATGAGAGGCCGAAGCATCGGCAGCGTCGGATATCGAAGTCGATCATCGGTATGCCGATGCGCCTGCTCGAGCACGAAAGTCGACAGTCGACATGTGCCCTGGATCGATGACCGGTCACTCGTCAGTTGGCTGGGGTGCTCGTATCGCTTTCGTTTGCATGGCGAAAGCCGTGACGCTCCAGCATCCTGTAGGCGGTGCGCTCGGAAACGCCCAGCGCATCGGCGACTCGCCGGCGATTGCCCTGGTACTTGAGCAGCAGTTTGCCCAGGTACTCGCGTTCGATGGCATCGAGCGTCGGTTCGCCCTTTATCAGGAGAAAGTCCTGCTTCTCGATGTCGACGGCGGCCCGGTTCAGCGCGTCTGGTGCCACGGCGGGCTGCTGAAAGGGAGATTGATGCAGCAGCAGGTGTTCGCTCCTGATCTCCGGCGAGTTCGCTGCCACGATGACCGCCCGCTCGATCACATTGCGCAGTTCCCGGACGTTGCCCGGCCAGGGGTAGGCGACAAGACGTTCGATCGCTTCGGCAGCCAGCATCTTGGGGTGCGGATTCCTGGCAAGGCTGCGCCGTTCGAGGAAATGGCGAGCAAGCGCAGGCACGTCGTCCGATCGATCGCGCAAAGGGGGTACTTCGATGGTGAACGTCGACAGGCGATAGTAAAGATCATTGCGGAAGAGGCCTTCGGAGACGCGCGCGAGCAGGTCGCGATTCGTCGCGGCAATGATTCGTACGTCGGCACGCAGATCGTTGGTGGCACCGACCCGCCGGAACCGACCGGTCTCAATGACGCGTAACAGCTTGGCCTGGACAGCCGGCCCGGCTTCACCCAGTTCGTCGAGGAACAACGTGCCACGTGCCGCTGCTTCTATGAGGCCTGTCTTGCGGCGATCAGCGCCGGTGAAGGCACCGCGTTCGTGACCGAAGAGTTCCGATTCGAAAAGCGTTTCCTGCAGCGTGCAGCAGTCGAGCGGCACCAGTGCTTCGGCGTGTCGATGACTGCCGGCATGAATGGCCTTGGCAACGAGTTCCTTCCCCGTACCGCTCTCGCCCTGAATCAAGACCGTGACATCGGTAGGCGCCACTTCGGCGATCAATTGGCGCAGGCGTTGCATATGCGAACTGTCGCCGATCAACAGCGAATCCTGTCCAGTGCGATAGCCGTCGGCGAGCCAGTTCTTCTGTGTCTGTAGATGACTGCGATCGATTGCGCCGCGAATGACCAGCTCCAATTCATCGAGGTTGACGGGTTTTATCAGGTAATCGGATGCCCCCAGACGCATCGCCTCGACCGCCTGCTGAACATCGCCGAAGGCGGTCAACATGACAACCGGTCGCGTCGAGACGATCTCGATCAGCGGGCCGAAATCCGTGGAGTCGGGCAGGTGTATGTCCAGCAGGACCAGGTCGGGTGCGGTCCGCTGAAGCTCGGAGCGCGCCTGGGCCCAACTGTGCGCGGAACCCACGTCGTATCCTGCCTTTCTCAGCTGCCGCACCAGCAACTGGTTGAGAACGACATCGTCCTCGACGACGAGCAACGATTGTCTGGCCGTGATTGAGCGGGGCAATGAATTCATGATCTGATCGGGGTCGACAGGCTGGTCGCGCTGGTGCTCTGGACCAGCGGAATGATGATGTGGAACACTGAACCCTCGCCCGGCGTACTGGTCGCTTCGATGTCGCCGCCGAACCTGTCTGCAATGCTCTTGCAGACGGCCAGTCCCAGACCCATGCCCGGCTGTCCGTCGGCGCGACGACTGAAGAAGGGCAGGAAAATGCGCGACAGGTTCTCGGCCGCTATTCCAGCGCCGGTGTCACTCACCTTGATGTGGTAGGCCCTGCCATTGGCGGTCGTTTCTCCGTCGATGCGTATCGAGCCGCCGTGGGGCATCGCATGCATCGCGTTGTGGAACAGATTGACGAAGATCTGGCACAGCTCCGCGTGGTCTGCTCTCAACCAGACGCGTTCGTCGGGCGGCTCGTATTCGAGGCGCACTTGACGCAAACGGGCATCTTCGCTCAACAACGCGATCACGTCTTCGATGGCGGTCCTCAGACAGACCGGTTCGAGTTTCTCGCCCGGCGGACGGCTCATTTGCATCAATCGCTGGGTGGTCGCCACGCACCGGTCGATCTGGCTGTCCACCAGTACCAGGTAGTTGATCAATTCGGCGGGGTCGAATTCGCCACTGCGCAGTTCGCGCAGGCTTGCCTGCAGCGCAAGGCGAATGGACGCCAGCGGATTGTGGATCTCGTGCGCGACGCCGTTGGCCAACAAGCCGATCGTGGACAGTCGTTGTTCCTGGGAGAACCGGATCGCCTTTTCCAGGGGACGCAAGACCTCGACCGTATAGTTTCCGTCACTGGTGACCAGCGTCGCTGCGTCTATCTCGACCGGAACATCGTGCCCGTCCCGGTGGCGCATCGTCATGATCGTGCGCAAGCTCGATGATTGCGACTGTTTCAGTTGCGCGTGTGGACAGTTCACGAGGGTACTGGGGCAGGGTTCGTCGAGTCCACGACCGACCTTGTAGCAACGACCCTGCACGGGTTCGTCGGGATCGCGACCCAGCAGACGGGCATAGGCCGTGTTGGACACGCGGATTTCCCAGTCCGGGCCGATGACCAGGATCGGATCAGGGATCGCATCCACCAGATCCTGCAGGAATTCCTGCTGCCATCGCAGCTTCTGGACGGTCTGTTCGATCTGGTCTGCCATTGCGTTGAACTGCCGGGCGACCTGCCCGATCTCGTCGTGGCCGGGTGACTCGATGCGGGCATCGTAGTCACCCGCGGCGAGGCGACCGCTGGCGTCAGTCAATTGCAGCAAGGGACCCGTCACGACACGCTTCAGTGTCAAGGCCATGATGCTGCCGAACAGCACCAGCATCGCCAGGCTAAGTCCGAACAGCCAGGTGTTGGGCTTTGAAAGATCTGCGGCCGGCAGCGGCGCGAAATCGACCAGCAGGACGCCATTGACGGGATTCAGCATCGGGTCGCCGTGACACTGGAGGCAGGGCAATCGGTTGACGATCGGGTAGGCTGAACGAAGAGCCTGTCCCTGTGAGTTCACGTCCCACTGATGTTGCATCGCCTTGCCTTGGCAGTCGGATCCGGTGCATTCCAGCTCGACGTGCTGACCAACGGCATCGGCATTGGATGCGAACCGCACTTCGCCGTGGGTATTGACCAGGCGCGCTTGACGAATTCCCGGTGCTTCTCCGAGCGCACGCAGGATGTTCTGGAGGCTGCCAAGATCACGTTGCAGCATCGAATTGTGCAGACTGGCCTCGAACACCTGCACGAGTCGGGCAGCGGCCTGCTCATGTTGCTGGCGAACGCCGAGGTGTCCCAACCATAGCGACATGGCGGCGAGAATCGTTCCGGAGACGATGAGCGCAACGAGCAGCCCGAGCACCAGACGCGTGGTGATGGAACGGTAACCAGGAATATTGATCCCGGGGCTCGGAAGGTGAGAGGTCGAATGCTTGGTCAATTTCTTCCAGGGCAGGGGTGTTCAGGGATTGGGCTGCTGGACGATTCGCTGTGCGTGGATCAGCTTGCCGCGACGGCAGGTCGGACAGACGTTCGACTCCTCGTCGTTGTCGACCATTGCATCGGACAGTCGGCGAAACGTCTGTTTACACGCGATGCACGTTCGTACAGTCAGTGGCAAGGACAATCCGCCGTGTTCGTGATCCGGTTCGATCGGAGCATCGATGCGAACAGCCTGGTCGTCGCAGGCGTCTACGCACAACTCGCAGCCGATGCAACGTTCCGGATGGCTGAGCAGTTCTTCCTGTCGAGGATCCGAGCGGGAATCGATGCCGTGTTCCATCGCATGCTCGGGACACAGGTTCACGCAGGCCATGCAGGCGCTGCAGAGGTCCGCATCGATGACGATTCGCCACATCGGAGCCGCCCCTGGATGCTGGGCAAGCTTCAGAACCAGGGCATGGCGTCCGCTCGTCATCGCCTGGCCAGGGAGGGTCGATGCAAGATTCAACAGATGGGCAGGACGTGACAACGCACCGCCGAAGAAACGTCGGCGCGCCAGGTCCGGTGCGCCGGATCGACTCGACGCGATGGCCCATTGCTGCGCCGAAATCCATTCGAGCCGGGGCGCCTGCGAACCCAGGCGCAGTGCGACGGGTTCCCATCGCTGGTCCAGGGTGGGACCGAGTGGAGCGCGTTGGCATTGCTCGCATTGCCCGCTCGCCAACCTGACCTGCTCGGTACGATGTTGCCGTGCAAGCAGTAGCAGCCATTCCGGGCTCACGCCGTGCAGACAGGCGACGGTGCCGGTCGTCGCCGTGCCTGCCTGCAGTGCGGCGCGCGTGCATGCCAGCGTGATACGACGATGAAGAACGTCCCCTTGCACCAGAGCAGCGGGCGCCGGAATCGACAGCGCTTCCTGCGGACAGGCGACCACGCAATGCCCGCAACCGTCACAGTCGTCGATGTCGAGTGTCAGGCCTTCGTCATCGATAGACCAGGCTGCGCGAGGGCAGACGTCGACACACGCCTGGCATCGACTGTGCGCGATGCGTTGATGCGAACAGCGAGAAGCGTCGACCGTCAGATTCGCGTGCGCGACATCCGGGCCGGCAGGCGAGCTCGACGGATTCGTCACTGCGGTCGGCCTGAACCACAAGCCGGCGTGCCCGCTGGTGGCGTCACGACGGAAACCGGCGGGATGATGGCGACCTGTGGCAGGCGTTGCAGGCAAGCCTTCATGCACTCGAGCGTCAAGGTCGCCAGGCTTGCATAGAGGCGGGTTCGTGCAAGCTTTTCGACTTGAGCGGTGAACCGCGGTAGCCATGTCATCAGATGGGTGCGGGCAAAGCGCGCTGCTTCTTTCTTCTCTCCCCGTTCCAGCAACACGGCAATGAAGCGGAGTTGGTGGACCAGATGGTCGTCGGGCTGATGGCGCCAGTTCTCCACCAGCATGCCGTGCCGCGCATAGAATTCGCGTACGGCAAACGTGGGCGCCTGCATCACGAGCTGTTCCTCGTCGTGCCAGACGGATTCGGTAGGGGCGGCACGCAGCCGGTGCGTGAGATAGATTCCCGCATAGTCGGCAGCCAGATCATCGGCACAGTCGGCGAGCGCTTGCGGATCGATGCCGTCCAATGCTGCCAGCGCCTCGTCCATCCTGACCACCGCTTCATCGCTCGCGGGCAGCAGGCTCAGCGTCTTTGGAAAGCCGCTTCCGTGCAGTTCGATCAGCGCGAGCGGTTCACGTTCCCGATCATGCAGCCAGGCGAGAGCGCGGAGGTCTTCGGCGGCGAGGGTATCGAGGGTATCGAGGGACAGGAGGGGTTGAGGATCGCTCATGAATTGTTCACCGTAACCTGGGGGTGGGCGATGAAGACGATCGAGGAATGGGTCAGTTCGGGGTGGGCCATGTTGCGCACCTGGCCCATGGGAGTCTGGCCGGGGGCCAGGCCGTTCTTGTCATTGCAGGCGATGTCGCAGGCGCGGCGGCCGATGCGGGCGACGTTGTTGTGGATGAAGCCCAGTTGCTGGGCGGGCTGCACGGACTGGTAGGTGGCGGCGTCGCGGCGGGCCCGGGCGTCCTTGACCTGGCCCCTCTCGGCGGCGCTGAGTTTGCGGATGGTGGTCTTCTCAGTCATCGCGACGTCACCCCCCTTCATACCGTCCGGGTCCCTTGTTCCTCTCCACGATCACGAGAAGATAGGACATAGATCGCCCGCATCGTGCAATTCGTGCATCGATGGGGAACCGATTTATTGATCGACGACAGAACTGCTGCCGAAAATCGATCGGGATGATCCGCAGAATTCCCGGGCCGCTACCGCAATGGTCCACCGCCGGGCGGTGGAATCTGACCCCGAAGTACTCCGTTTACCGAGCGATTGCAATGCACCGTGACGTGGCGTAATCGCTGGATACCGGACTTCGACCTGCTTATCGCAGGTCGTTGTTTCGACCGCAGCCGGAGGTTCCCATTGAAATTCAGTCTCAACCGTGCATTCATCCTGTTTGGTGCAATGTTCACGGTCCTGTGCGCACTCGTCGGTGCGGGCGTACTGCAGATTCTCGAACATGGCTCGCTGAGCGACGATGCCGCGGCACAGCGCCAGCAGTCGTACCTCCTGGCCGACGAGATGCGCCAGAGTTCGGACGAATTGACCCGACTTGCACGCACGTTCGTCGTCACCGGCGACCCCAAATGGGAGCGTCAGTACTTCGAGATCCTCGATATCCGCAATGGCAAGAAAGCACGGCCGCTGAACTACGAGAGAATCTACTGGGACTTTCTGGCCGCCGACCAGGATCCCGGACGCGGCTCAGGACCGGCCCTGGCACTCGTACAAGCGATGAACGATGCCGGTTTCACCAAGGCCGAGTTCGAGAAGCTGAATGAGGCGAAATCGAACTCGGACGATCTGGTGCGCACGGAAACGATTGCCATGAACATGGTCAAGGGCCTCTACGACGACGGCCAGGGCCGGTTCACGCGCAAGGATGCGCCGGATCGAGACACGGCAATCGCGATGATGCATGACCTCAAGTACCACCAGTTCAAGGCGGCCATCATGAGGCCGGTCGATCAATTCCTCGCCCTTCTCGATGAGCGCACCATCGTCGCCGTGCGCGAGGCACAGGCGGCGCGCTTCAATTGGGAGGTACTCACCCTGGTCGCTGTGGCCCTGCTTGCACTCTGCACGCTGGGCGCGCTCGCCTGGATCCGCAAGCGTACGTTCATGACTTTCGCCGATGTTCGCGACGTTGCCGAACGGATTTCGCGCGGCGACCTTACCGGTACCGTGCATTCCGATGCCGGTGACGAGGCAGCGATGTTGATGAAGGGTCTGGATGCGATGCAGTCCAGCCTGCGGTCGATCATCGTCCAGGTCCGCCAGAGCGCCCAGTCCATCGGCGAAGGAATCCGTGAGATCACGACGGGCAATGCCGATCTGAGTCGCCGTACGGAATCGCAGGCCAGCAGCCTGCAGGAAACGGCTGCCTCGATGGAGGAGCTTTCCGGTACGGTCAAGAGTAGTGCCGAAACAGCGCGGGAGGCGAACCAGTTCGCCGGTTCCGCGTCGACTGCCGCCGTCGAAGGCCGCAACGTCGTCGGCCAGGTCGTCACGACGATGCATGGTATCGCGGATGCGTCGCGCAAGATTGCAGACATCATCGGGGTGATCGACGGCATCGCCTTCCAGACCAACATTTTGGCGCTCAACGCTGCCGTGGAAGCCGCGCGAGCCGGGGATCAGGGTCGCGGCTTTGCCGTCGTGGCGAGCGAGGTACGCGGTCTCGCGCAGCGGTCGGCCGAAGCCGCCCGGGAGATCAAGGCCTTGATTGGTGACAGCGTCGCCAAGGTGGAGGACGGTACGCGCCAGGCCGCCGACGCGGGACTGAGCATGGATGCTATCGTGTCGCAGGCCAGACAGGTCAGCGGATTGATCGCGCAGATCAGTTCGGCCGCGAGTGAGCAGACGATCGGCATCGAACAGGTCACAGACGCTGTCAGCCAACTCGACTCGGTGACGCAGCAGAATGCGGCAATGGTCGAACAAAGTGCGGCGGCCGCGCTGACGCTTCAGCAACAGGCACAGGCACTTGCCGACGTGGTCGCCATGTTCAAGTTGAATGGGGTCGACTTCAAGGCTGGTTGAACGATGCCTGTTCGTCTGCAGTGACGGCAGGCCGCCAGAGCGCGCGCAACCTGCCCCTCCCGGCTTCGGATGGAGAGTATCGTCGATACCATGGTTCCTCTGATCGCTCCGAATCTTGCTCGCCGGCATGGGATCGCCTTGTCCTGCCCATGAACCGGTTCCTGCTGCCTGTCTTCATCGCGGCCCTGACCGCAGGTTTCTGGTTCAGTCCCGATTTCCAGACCATTGCCGCCGGTGTGGCAGTATTCCTGTTCGGCATGTCGATGCTCGAGAACGGCTTCCGGTTGTTCAGCGGTGGCCTGCTCGAGCGTGCGCTCGAGCAGGC
>JBGSTN010000183.1:0-2517 GCA_041736455.1 Burkholderiaceae bacterium
GTCGCGATCCGCAGGTTGCATCTGGGCGTCACCGCCGCCCAACCGAAAACGTCGCCGCGGCGCAGCACATCGCCGGCGCTGGCGTTACGCCCGCCATAACCCACCGCCATGCGGACCAGGCCTCGCACCAGCACATACATGTCCCGCGCCGGGTCACCGATGCGATAGATCTGTTCGCCTTCACCGAATTCGCGGAATTCCCCCAGTGCCGCGACCCGCTCGATCTGCGTCGCAGTCAGGCCGCTGAAAAAGCGTGTCTGCAGCAGGATCGCCGAGACGCTGACCACCAGCGCCGGCTCGTTCGTCATGGTCGGACTCCTTTCAATGCTCACGGGCCTGCTCCGCACGCTCGATGTCGTTGATACGCGCAGGCTCGGCGCCGGTGCGGTCGCGTTGCCTGAAAAGGCCCCACCGGTGTCGGCGCTCCCACAGCGCCTTGCGACCGATGCCCAGGATCGCAGCCAGTTCGGCCTCGCCATACTCGTCCTGGTAGAGACGGATGATCTCCTTCGTGTAATCCTCGATCGACAGCGGGATACCGCCCTGCTTAGGCCTGGGTATCTCCGAGGCAGGCACGCAAATCATCTCTTCGAGGTCGTTGACCGTGAGCACCTCGCCGTCGGCGAGGATCACCGCGCGTTCGATCACGTTCTGCAGTTCGCGCACGTTGCCCGGCCATGGATGCCGGCGCACGAAGTCGATGAAACCGTCATCCATTCTGCTCACGCGACTATCGAACTTGCGACAGAAATGATTCATGAAGTGCCGGGCCAGCAATTCGATGTCGTGGCCGCGCTCACGCAACGGCGGCACCGTGATCGTGATGACATTGAGCCGGTAGTACAGATCGGGCCGGAAAAGACCGCGCTCGGCGCTTTCCTTCAGGTTGCAGTTGCTGGCGGCAATGAAGCGCGTGTCGGTGACGTAACTCCGGTTCGAACCCAGGGGCCGGACCTGCCGCTCCTGCAGCACTCTCAGCAGTTTGACCTGGTTGGTCAGCGACATCTCTGAAATCTCGTCGAGAAACAGCGTGCCACCGCTGGCTTCACGGATCAGGCCCTCGCTGGCCGCCGTGGCGCCGGTGAATGCGCCCTTGTCGTGGCCGAACAGTTCAGACTCGATCAGGTCGGCCGGGATCGCGCCGCAATTGACGGCGACGAACGGGCGGTGCGCCCGCTTGCCGGCGAAATGGATGGCCTGCGCGACGAGTTCCTTGCCGGTTCCGCTCTCGCCTTGGATCAGCACGTTCGCCTCGGTCGCGCAGACGCGGTGGATCATCGCGCGCAGCCGCTTCGCGGCATCGCTCTCGCCGATGATGGTCTCCTGCGGAAAAGCATGGCGCAGACTGCGCTTGAGTGCTTCGTTCTCGCGTCGCGTGCGTCTTTCGCCGAGGGCGCGCTCGACGGAGAAGCGGAAGTCATCATTGTCGAAGGGCTTGATGATGTAGTCGTTCGCACCACGGCGCAACGCCTCGATGGCGCTCTCCACGGACGAGAAACCGGTCATCATGATGACCTGCGTCTCCGGGTGAAGTTCTTTCGCCCGTGCGACGATGTCGAGCCCGCTGGCGTCGGGCAGGCGCAGATCGGTGATCAGCAGGTCGAACTCACGGCTTTCGAGCGCCGCGATTCCATCGTGGCCGACGTGGGTCACCACGCACACGTAACCGGCTCTCTCGAGGAGCAGTTCCACGCATTCGCAGATGCCGCGGTCGTCGTCGATCACCAGCACCTGTTCGCGCACGCGGCAATTCGCTTCGTGGTCGGCCGGTCGAACGGTCATGGCGTTGCCCTCGGCAGCTTCACGCAGAACGACGCGCCGCGCCCCACGCTATCGCACAATTCGATCAGGCCGCCATGCTCGAGCGCAATCTCGTTGCTGATCGCCAGCCCGAGCCCGGTGCCATGCGTACCTTGCTTGGTGGTGAAGAACGGTTCGAAGACGCGATTGCGCATCGTTGGCGGCACACCCGGGCCGCTGTCCGTGACGAGCACATCGACCGATGCCGCGACTCGCCGTGTCGCCACCTCGAGCGTGCCGCGGCCATCCATCGCCTGAACGGCATTGACCAGCAGGTTGATGAAGATCTCCCGCACCTGGCCGACGTTGCCGAGGACGACGGCCGACGCATCGACCTGCCGATGCAACTCGACTTGCTCCAGCAGGCCATCGTCGCGCAACACATACAGCGCTTCGTCGATCGCGTCGTCGATCGCGAAACACGCCCGGGGTTCCTCGCCGACGCGCGCGAAGGTGACCAGCCGGCGCGAGATATCGAGGATGCGCTGCACGTTGCCCGCGATGTTCTTCAGGCCTTTGTCCAGCAGGCCGAGACTGGGGTGCTTCTCAGCGCGCAGCAACTGGACGATCGAGTGCAGTGATGTCAACGGATTGGTGATCTCGTGACAAACGCCTGCCACCATGAAACCAAGCGCTGCCAGCCGGGCAGTCTGCGGATCGACGGGCACCTGCGGGGGCCACTGCGCGTGGTCCATGATGCTCAGGCAGGCCCCCCAA
>JBGSTN010000185.1:0-1890 GCA_041736455.1 Burkholderiaceae bacterium
AACGCCGTGTGCACGCCAGCCACGCCGAACGGAACCAGATCGCCTCCGCTGAATGCCGGCGACCCGCCCAACAACGACGCCGTGAACTTCGGAGCCTGCCAGCACAGCGCCGCGAACACCACCGCCCCGCCGACGATATCCAGCGCCTCAATCAACGGAGTCGGCGAAGACGCGATGTTCGCCGCCCGGCCCGCCCAGCCGATGCTCAGGTTGATGCCGCCACCGATCAGCAGATACAGCACCATGATCTTCACGCCCACCGCCACTGCCAACGCGATGTACCGTTCGACATACGGCGCCGTCCAGCGCGAACCGCCGAACCCGAGGAACAGGAATCCCGCACCCACCACGATGTAGCTCTCCACCATCGCCATGATGAAGTGCACCGACACCATCACGAACGCGAGGAACGTCAGCATCGATGCGATCACGAGCGAGAACGCGCCGGCAGGGTTCGATAGGAATCCGGTGGAACTCGCCGAATCCACCAGCGAACTCGCGATATCGAGGCCGCGCAGGAAGACATCGCCGGGAGACAGCCCCGTCGTCATGCCCGACGCGTTCTGCCCGACCATCGTCAAGCTGTCGATGATCGCCGGAATCCACGTTGGGCCGTTGAGCAGCAACGCATAGAACGCGCCCACCCACATCATCCGCCGGACCAGCCCCACCGTCCACGCCTGCAAGTCCGTCCGCTCCATCGCGAGCACCGCTGCCGACCAGGCGAACTCGATCAACGCCAGAATCGCGAACAGCCGATTCGCCGCCCCGCTCACCGCCGTGAACCAGGCCGGACGCAGCACACGATACTGGTCGAGCATGTTCGCCGGCGTCTGGCCATACGTCTGCGCAGCCAGCGGCACAGCCGCCAGCGCGAGCAGCACCACCGCTGCAGCGATCAATACTTGCGAGGATCGCTGCCGAGCGGAACGCGAGCGAAGAACCGAACCTTGTCTGCCGCCGCACAGATACGGCCCTCGGTGGAATCGCCCCACGTCGCCGCAGCCGACTTCTTCACCGGCTCGCACATCGCCCAGATCTCGCGCGCGTACGTCGAGCCCTTCGTCGCCATCCACTTGTGGATCGCCTCGGCCGACGCCACGCGCACATCGCCCGCCCCGTCCTGCTCGACACGCTGAATGATCGGAGTATCCGGCTCCCGCGAGCAACTCGTCACGACCAACAGCACCGTGAAAAAGAATCGTCGCATCCTTCATAAATACCTCTTCTGATCAGTAACGTCGAGGGTCACTCCCGACGGGCGCGTGCCGGAAGAGCCGGTCCGCCGCGGCCTCCGCCGAAATGCCCTTCTGGATCTGCGCCGCCTGGAACGCCTGCTTGCTCTGCAAGTCGGCGAGCATCAACTGGCGCAGCTTCATCAACTGCTGCACCTGCTGTTCGGCGATTTGGTTCGCCACCTGCAACGCCTTCAAACGACCGTTGCTCCCCGTCGCCATGGACCGCAGTTGCGACAGCACCGCCTGCTCACTCGTCAACTGCTGCCCTTGCAGCCCGGCCGCCTTCAGCGCCCCGAGCGTCGAATCGAGCGAGGTCTGCGACCAGTCCCGGTACTGCGGATACCAGGCATTCGCGTTGTAGCCCCACCCGCGGAACCGATTCCGGAACTCCGCATCGAGGTTCGCCATCGAGTACGCCAGCGCACGCCCGTTCTGCACTACGCCATGCAGCGCCGCAATGTCCGACATCACCGGACCGAACAAATGCATCGGCAATTCCGCCGTGTGCTTTGCCATGTCGAGCACCATCAGGATCTTCTGGCGCAGTTCCTCGCCCTGGCGAACGTAGCTCGCGAGCAACTGTGCCTTGCTCAGCACCTGCGTCCACTCGGTGGAGCAGTTCGTGCAATAGATCGCGCCGCCACGGATCGGG
>JBGSTN010000187.1:0-1605 GCA_041736455.1 Burkholderiaceae bacterium
GGACGAAGACGTGGATGCCGTGATCGATACGCGGGCCGTGTTCCAGCAGGGTTTCGGCGCGCTCGAGTTCGGCGCGATGCCGACGTTGCTGCGTCCGCAAGTGGGGCGTTACGGGCTGTGCGACTACGAGAAGGTGTTCTGCGCCGATACGAAGCGTGGCGAGGACGTCTTCGCGATGCGTGGGATCGATCGAGGCGCTGGGTGCGTGGTCGTCGTGCGACCGGACCAATATGTCGGACACGTGCTTCCGCTGACGTCGCGTGGCGAACTGGCGGCGTACTTCCGCGGAATACTGCGCTTACGCGGCTGACGCGACTCTGGCTTACGAGTCGGCGGACATCGGCCAGCCGATTCTTGCGGCACGACGAAGAGTGGACTTGACGACCAGGCGATGAAAAGGGGCGATGACCAGAATATAGAGTCGACCCAGTCGGTTGTGACAATGGACCACGGTCGAGAGCGTCAGGTGTCGTTTTCCTGCTGCCGTCGACTGATTCGAACAAAGAACGGAAAGCCTGAAATCCAGATGCTTGTCGTCTTCTCCGAGGATGACTTCGCTTGAACTGGCGTCGTAGATCTTGAAGATGCCGACACGACCTGTCTCGCGCCCGGGACCAGCCGACGTGAGTTGCCTGGCCGTCTTGAGGCCGAATCCGCCTACGAGTGCGTCTCGGATCGCCATGAGAGCGTTGATCCAGGATGGCTGCTGGGAGAAGATGAATCTCGCCAACAATTCCGGATTGGTCGAAGCGCCGGGCGGTAGCTCGATCGAGTAGGCATCCGCGAGATCCGTTGATGCGTACGCGCCGGCAATTCCCGATTCCTGAGGAAGCGATACACCCATTACGCAGTGCTGTCGGGTTGACATGTCTATGAGCCTTTCGTGAACTGAAAGATTATCAGGTGCAACGCGAACCGCGCCGCGCCCTTCCTTGGAAACCTGACGTCGTGAGATATCCGGCAAGCGAAGGCGAGGTACTCTGGCCCAGTCGCGTCTGGTCGACTGTCTGGTCGATTGACATATCAGGCTGCACAGAATGGCAGCTCGCGCAGCGGCGCGCCACCGTCGATGAACAGGCGACCGCCTCGCATCATGGCTGCACGGATGCGCGGCAGGGCAAGTTCACCCGCTCGTGGATGACGACCATCGAACGCGCATACCCTGAGAGCGAAAGCCAGATCGAACTTCGACTCCTCGGGCAACAGTTCGAAGTGTTCCGCGCCCACGGTCGCTTGTCTGATGGCCGACGCGAAGCGGTCGATTCCCTGCACGAAGATGTCGGGCCATCGTCTGACGATCTCTCGTGCTGCGGCCCCAGAGCCGCAACCGATCTCGAGGACTTGCATCCCGCTCCTCAACGGTTGCGCTTCCAGGGTGATCGGAATCTCGAACTCGGCCAGCAGGATCGGCATGATCAGCGATATGCTGGATACGATTGACGACGTTACACTCGGAAGCGCATGACCATCTCCCCCGTGAACTACGCACTGCTCGCAGCCGCGCTGTTCGGCGCGAGCACCCCCTTCGCCAAGTTGCTCGTCGGCGAAATGTCGCCGTGGCTGCTGGCCGGTTTGCTCTACCTGGGCAGCGGCATCGGCCTCGCG
>JBGSTN010000204.1:0-4042 GCA_041736455.1 Burkholderiaceae bacterium
CCGGCGGGTTCCAGCGGCGACGACGCGTCAGCGGACGAGTCGATCACGGCGGGCGGATCCGAAGGCGACGGGCCTGGCGAAGCAGACGAGTGACAGCAGGACGGGGCGCCGATTTGTTGGCGTCCTGCTTGCTGGCAGCGGGAAAGCCGGCTTATAATGGCGGGCTTTTCCGGCTAAATGTAGTGGCTGGAAAGCCGAGCCCGCGTCCGGGTTTCCCGCGCAGGTCGTCCGACCATGGCGACATCGACGACCGGCTTGTCCGATCGTTGTCGACAGGGTCGGTGTCGAGAGTCAATCTCAAGAATCAAGGTCCAGAATGCCTACCGTAAACCAGTTGGTTCGCAAAGGTCGCGAAACCGCAGAAGTCAAGAGCAAGAGCCCCGCGTTGCAGGATTGCCCGCAGCGTCGTGGTGTCTGCACGCGTGTCTATACGACCACGCCGAAGAAGCCGAACTCGGCGCTGCGCAAGGTCGCCAAAGTGCGGCTCACCAACGGCTTCGAGGTGATCAGCTACATCGGTGGCGAAGGTCACAACCTGCAGGAGCACTCGGTCGTGCTGATCCGCGGCGGCCGCGTCAAGGATCTGCCCGGTGTGCGTTATCACATCGTGCGTGGTTCGCTCGATCTGCAGGGCGTCAAGGACCGCAAGCAGGCGCGCTCGAAATACGGCGCCAAGAAAGCCAAGAAGAGCTGATCGGTTCTCCTCGGGCCCGAGTCGTCGGGCCTGCCGCGCGATTCGCGTTCACGCTGTCGCGCAGATTTCTTCAAACCGGGCGCGGACCATGTCCGCGTTCTTGTATTTCAGGGTGGGGCCGCAGTGGATAGCCGCGGCCCTACCCGCCGAGAGCATCGTTCATTCGCCGCAAGGCGTTGCCGGTGTTCAGTAAGCGGCAACGATGGATGCCCGGTTCGCCGGAACGTCGGGTCGATGGGACGATCAGTCCCTGGCATCGGCCGGCGGTCCGCGGTTTCGGCGATTCGGTCCGATGCGTTGTCAGGTATCCGGTACATGGTGTGCCGGGCCAGCTGAATTTCAGGAGAGGTGTGCCATGCCCCGTCGTCGCGAAGTCCCCAAACGCGAGATTCTTCCCGATCCGATCTATCACAGCGTCGACGTCTCGAAGTTCGTCAACGTGATGATGCTCGATGGCAAGAAAGCCGTCGCCGAGCGCATGCTTTATGGCGCGTTCGAGCAGATCAAGACCCGCTCGGGCAAGGACCCGATCGAGGTATTCATCCAGGCGCTGGCGAACTGCAAACCGGTCGTCGAGGTGAAGAGCCGTCGCGTCGGTGGCGCCAACTACCAGGTGCCGGTCGAAGTGCGGCCGATCCGTCGCAATGCGCTGGCGATGCGCTGGCTGCGTGAGGCGGCCAAGAAGCGCAGCGAGAAGTCGATGAACCAGCGTCTCGCCAACGAGATCATGGAAGCGTCCGAGAATCGCGGCGGCGCCGTCAAGAAGCGTGACGAGGTGCATCGCATGGCCGAAGCCAACAAGGCTTTCTCGCATTTCCGCTTCTGATCGTTCGACCAGGCGGTCGTTGATTAAGCCGCCTGTCGTCTCCAACTAGAAATGCTCCCTCCAGGCTCGCGATGTTCGCGAGCTGAAATCCTGATCTCCAGAGGTCGATCATGGCTCGCAAGACTCCGCTCAAACTTTATCGAAACATCGGTATTTCCGCGCACATCGATGCCGGCAAGACCACTACCACCGAGCGCATCCTGTTCTACACCGGTATCAATCACAAGATCGGTGAAGTGCATGATGGTGCCGCGACCATGGACTGGATGGAACAGGAGCAGGAGCGTGGCATCACGATCACGTCGGCTGCCACGACCTGTTTCTGGAAGGGCATGAACCTCAACTACGACGAGCACCGGATCAACATCATCGACACCCCCGGTCACGTCGACTTCACGATCGAGGTCGAGCGTTCGATGCGCGTGCTCGATGGCGCCTGCATGGTCTACTGCGCCGTCGGTGGCGTGCAGCCGCAGTCGGAAACCGTCTGGCGCCAGGCCAACAAGTACAAGGTTCCGCGGCTTGCGTTCGTCAACAAGATGGATCGCACCGGCGCGAACTTCTTCAAGGTCTATGACCAGATGCGTCTGCGCCTGAAGGCCAACCCGATCCCGATGCAGGTGCCGATCGGCGCCGAGGACAAGTTCTCGGGCGTGGTCGACCTGGTGAAGATGAAGGCCATCGTGTGGGACGATGCCGACATGGGCCTGAAGGCCCACTATGAAGCCGTGCCTGAAGAGCTCGCCGAGGAATGCGCGAAGTGGCGCGAGCAGATGATCGAGGCGGCAGCCGAAGCCACTGAAGAACTGATGAACCGCTATCTGGAGGAAGGTTCGCTGTCGGAAGACGACATCATGAAAGGCATCCGTCAGCGCACGATCGCCAGCGAGATCGTGCCGATGTTCTGCGGTTCCGCGTTCAAGAACAAGGGCGTGCAGGCGATGCTGGATGGCGTCGTCGACTACCTGCCGTCGCCGCTGGACATCCCGCCGGTCCGTGGGCATGCCGAGGACGACGAGGCGATCATCGAGCGCAAGGCCGACGACGGCGAGAAGTTCGCCGCCCTGGCCTTCAAGTTGATGACCGACCCCTTCGTCGGCCAGCTCACGTTCATTCGTGTCTACTCGGGCATCATGAATTCGGGCGACACGATCTACAACTCGGTCAAGGGCAAGAAGGAACGTATCGGTCGCATCCTGCAGATGCATGCGAACAATCGTGTCGAGATCAAGGAAGTGCGCGCCGGCGACATTGCCGCATGCGTGGGTCTCAAGGAGATCACCACGGGTGAAACCCTGTGCGATCCCGCAAGCCCCATCATTCTCGAGCGCATGGAGTTTCCCGAGCCCGTGATCTCGCAGGCCGTCGAACCGAAGACCAAGGTCGACCAGGAAAAGATGGGCATCGCGCTGGGCCGCCTGGCACAGGAAGATCCGTCGTTCCGGGTCCGGACCGACGAAGAGTCGGGCCAGACGATCATCTCCGGCATGGGCGAATTGCACCTGGAGATCCTCGTCGACCGGATGAAGCGTGAATTCGGTGTCGAGGCGTCGGTCGGCAAGCCTCAGGTCGCTTACCGGGAAACGATCCGTTCGACGGTCGAGAGCGTCGAGGGCAAGTTCATCAAGCAGTCCGGTGGTCGCGGCCAGTATGGCCATGTCGTGCTCAAGGTCGAGCCGTTGCCTCCGGGCGGTACGGGCTTCGAGTTCGTCGATGCGATCAAGGGCGGGGTGGTGCCGCGCGAGTACATTCCTGCGGTGCAGAAGGGCGTCGTCGACACCCTGCCGGCCGGCGTGCTGGCTGGCTACCCGGTCGTCGATGTCAAGGTGACGCTGCATTTCGGTTCCTACCACGACGTCGACTCGAACGAGAATGCCTTCCGGCAGGCCGGTTCGATGGCCTTCAAGGAAGGGATGCGCCAGGCTCGTCCGGTGCTGCTCGAGCCGATGATGTCGGTCGAAGTGGAAACGCCAGAAGACTACGCCGGCACGGTGATGGGTGATCTGTCGTCGCGGCGCGGCATGGTGCAGGGCATGGAAGACATGGCGGGCGGCGGCAAGGCCATCCGCGCCGAAGTGCCCCTTGCCGAGATGTTCGGGTATTCGACCACGCTGCGGTCTTTGACGCAGGGTCGGGCGACCTATTCGATGGAATTCAAGCAGTACGCCGAGGCTCCGAAGAACGTGGCCGACGCCATCATCACTTCGCGTACCAAGTAATACCCGGCCCCCCGGAATCGCCGGCTCTGCGACCGCCATGTGGTGGTCGCAGGTCGAGGCGAGGCTCCGGCCGCCAGTGCGGCGGTCCGGGCCTCGAGCCGGACCGGCGCGGGGTTTCCAATCCATATCGCCTGAATCTCAAGCAAAAAACCAAAGGTCAAGAAAATGGCAAAAGGAAAGTTCGAGCGCACGAAGCCGCACGTGAACGTGGGGACGATTGGTCACGTTGACCATGGCAAGACGACGTTGACGGCGGCGATCACGACGGTGCTGTCGCGCAAGTTCGGAGGCGAGGCCAAGGGT
>JBGSTN010000228.1:0-4059 GCA_041736455.1 Burkholderiaceae bacterium
AGCATGAAGAGCGCCGCGGGTGCCACGAATGCCCACCGCCATCCCACCGTGTCCGTCAGCAGTCCGCCGGTGACCTGACCGGCAATGAGTCCGCCGATCGATGCTGCTGCGAATCGGGCCAGCGTCTGCTGGCGCTCGGCGAATTCGATCCGGTCGCCTATCCATGCCAGTGACAGGGGTATCAGACCGGCGCAGGCCGCACCGGCGACGAAGCGCAGGACGACGAGAAGCCCGAACGTGGGTGCCAGTGCACAGGCCACGGACGCGGCGGCGGCAAAGAAACTGGCCATCGTGATCACGCGCAATTTGCCCCGGCGATCGCCCAGCGGGCCATAGACGAGCATCAGCAGCGCGTAGGCGAGACTGAAGGCCGTCACGACCGCCGCACGGTCGGCCGAACTTCCGCCGAAACTGGCGGCGAGGCCGGGGAGCATCGGATCGGCCAGTCGCATCGACATCGAACTCGCCAAGGCTGCGATTGCCAGCAGTTTCAGCGTGCTGGCCGTCTCCTGATGCCCGCTTTGCGGATGCTGTGCTGTGGCAAACCTGGTCATGCGATCGCGAAGCCCGGACTTCGCATCTCAAGCAATCCGGTAACGATCGATTGCGGCGCGATCGACCTCGATGCCGAGGCCCGGTCGATCGGGAATCGCTACGCGGCCATCGACCATCCCGATGGGATGATCGACGAGATCGCGCCGGAACGGATGCTCGGACTGGTCGTATTCGAGAATCGGTTCGAGCGGGAACAACGAGTGATGTGCGACGGGGAGCGCGGCCAATACCTGTAGCGACGCCGCCTGGGCGACGGCCGATCCCCAGACGTGCGGATTGACCGCGAGCCCGCTGGCCTGGGCGAGCACCGCGATATGGCGAGCTGCCGTGATGCCGCCGCAGGAGCCGATGTCCGGCTGGGCGACGTCGATGCAACCGCCGGCGATCAGGGACTGGAACCCGTACAGCGAGTGCTCGTTCTCGCCGCCGGCTATCGGGATCGACAGGGCTTTGCGCAATGCCGCGTAGCCGGCAGTATCTTCGGGCACGACGGGCTCTTCGTACCAGCGAAGGTCGTAGTCTTCGAGTGCCCGACCCAGTCGTAGTGCTTCGCTGCGGCCGTAGGCATGGTTGGTGTCGACCATCAGCGTGACGTCATGACCGGCCACGGCCTGCCCGATCGCGGCCATCACCGCGATGTCGTCGGCGACGCCGAATCCGAGCTTCACCTTCATCATTCGAAAGCCATTGGCCAGATGACGACGCGCCTCGTCGGCCAGGCGTGCGGATTCGCCGCGACCATGCACCCGATAGAAGCCCGTCGCATAGGGTTGCACATCGTGTCGGAAGGCGCCGCCGAGCAGTCGATGAATCGGCTGCTGGTGGAACTTTCCCGCAATATCCCAGAGCGCCATGTCGATGGCGCTGATGGCCGACATCATCGAACCCTTCCGACCGAAATCACGCGTGCGGTTGTACATCGTGTGCCAGAGCACTTCGACGGCCAGCGGGTCGGCACCGACGACCAACGGCGCCAACGCCTTCGCGATAGCGGTCGCAGCGATCTGCGGAGGTTCCAGCCCCTGCAGGAATGCTTCGCCCCAACCGATCAATCCTTCATCGGTCCGGATCTCGACCAGCGTGCAGTTGCGTGAATGCACCCAGCCCTGCGAGAACGCGAACGGCTGGGCCAGCGGACTGGTCAGGCAATGCGGAATGACTTCAGTGATCTTCACGTTCGTCGGCGACGCTTCATCAGGGGTTTGGTGTCGACGCGGCGCCTATCGCTTGCCACCGGCCGCGGCCGCGCGCATTTCGAGTTGTTCCCAGCGCTCGAGCCTGCTCAGCAGCTCGGATTCGATCGCGCCCAGCCTTTCGTGATCATTGCGTTGATCGTCGCCAGGACTGCGGAAATATTCGGGTGCCGCCATCCGCTCGGTCAACTGCTTCTGTTCCACTTCCAGCGCGGCAATGGCATCGGCCATGCCGGCGAGTTCGCGTTGCTCACGGTTGGTGAGTTTCGCACCACGCGAGAGGGGTGTCGCGATCGGTGCAGGCGTCTGCGGCGGCGGGAGCGGCGCGTTCAACGCCGTGTTCGTGCGGGCGGTGATGGTTTCCCGGGATGTCGACAGTTCGCGCTGCGAGGGGGTCGAACCGACCGAAATCGCACGTCCCCCCTGTGCCAGCCAGTCCGAATACCCGCCGACGTATTCACGCCAGCGACCGTTGCCTTCATAGGCGATCGTCTGCGTGATGACCGCGTCCAGGAACGCGCGATCGTGGCTGACGAGCAGAAGCGTGCCGGTGTATTCGGCCAGCGTGGCCTCGAGGATGTCCAGCGATTCGATGTCCAGGTCGTTGGTCGGCTCGTCCAGTACCAGCAGGTTGCTGGGCTGCGCGAAAAGGCGTGCCAGCAGGAGCCGGTTGCGCTCGCCGCCCGACAGGCTGCCGACCGGCGAGTTCGCCCGTCGCGGCGAAAAGAGAAAATCGCCGAGATAACTGATCACGTGCTTGCGGGAGCCGCCGGTTTCGATCCAGTCGGAGCCCGGGCTGATCGTCTCGACAACCGTCAGGTCGTCATCGAGTTGCGCGCGCATCTGGTCGAAGTAGGCGATACGCAGGTTCGACCCCAGGCGCAGCTTGCCGGTATCGGGCTGTTCCTGTCCGGTCAACAGGCGCAGCATCGTGCTCTTGCCGGCTCCGTTCGGACCGATCAGCCCGATCTTGTCGCCGCGCGCGATGATCGTGGAGAAATCATCGATCACGCAACGCATCGAGACCGGCTCGCCGGATGCCGCTGGTCGAGGATACGACTTGCTGACGCCATCGAGTTCGACCACGAGCTTGCCGCTTCGTTCGCCGCGGTCCAGCGTGAGTTTGACGGCGCCGAGCCGATCGCGGCGTGCGGCACGTTCCCTGCGCAGTCCCTCGAGCCGCTTGACTCGACCCTCGTCCCGGGTTCGTCGTGCCTGCACACCCTGGCGGATCCAGACTTCCTCCTGCTTCCAGAACTTGTCGAACTTGCGGTTGACTTCGGCTTCTTCGGCAAGTTGCTCGGCCTTGCGGGTCTCGTACGCCGAGAAGTTGCCGGGATAACTGCGCAGGCGACCACGATCGAGTTCGATGATGCGGGTCGCGACCGCATCGAGGAAACGTCGATCGTGCGTGATGACGATCAGCGTGGGGCCTTTCGCCAGCAGGCCCTCGAGCTGCTCGATCGCTGCGATATCGAGATGGTTGGTCGGTTCGTCGAGCAGAAGCAGGTCGGGGTTGCTGGCGAACGCGGCGGCCAATGCCGCCCGTTTCCGTTCACCACCCGACAGGCTCGCCAGTGGCAACTGGAGATCGATTCCCAGCCTTTCAGCGGCCGCTGCCAGTGCGGCGCTCGACTGCCAATAGTCGCGATCGGGATTGTCGGCCTGCAGACCCATTCGCCGTTGCAGACTGGCTTCCAGCGATTCCGCATCGGGCAGTTCGGGTTCCTGCTCCACCGTGACGATGCGCGTGCCGTCCGCGATGCGCACTTCACCGTCGTCGAGTGCACGTCGGCCTGCAATGACCGAGAGCAGCGACGACTTGTCGGTGCCATTGCGTCCGATGAGTCCGACATGTTCGCGCGCCTCGACGAACAGGTCGAGGTTGTCGAGCAACGGGGTGTCGCCGAATGCGAGTTCGGCCGAGAGAACTGAAAGAAGCGCCATGCGCGAACTTTACACGCATGTCAGGCGTGGCCGTGACCGTCAGCAGCCGAGCGCGATTCGCGAGCGGGCGAGGAATTCGGTGACGATCGGGTTGGCGCGATGGCGCAACGACTCGCCCACCAGCAGCACGCACGCGTCCGCGACGGGTGATTCTCCGGTCCCCGTATTCGCCGCTGCCAGTTTCCTCAACGTGGTCGAGTGCAACGTCTCGCCGTCCGTCGATACCGCACGCGCAACCAGTGCCGGGGTCTGTTCGTCGAACCCGGCCGCGATCAGTTCATGGGCCGTCTGCGGCAGGATGCGGCCGCTCATGTAGACGGCGACGGTGCTGCCGTTGCCGGCCGCCCGCGCCCAGCCGGAATTG
>JBGSTN010000245.1:0-2611 GCA_041736455.1 Burkholderiaceae bacterium
GACGCCGTCGCCATGGACCCGGAACGCCGGGCCGTCCGCGCAACGGAGGGACGGCCGCTCGATGGCGGGATCAATCGCTGGGCGCTGATCGGTTGTTTCGCCCTCGCCGTGCTCTGGGTCGTCGTTCGTCGCGCATGATGCTCGCTGAAATCAGCGGCGACGCGAATCGACCTTGCTCTGTTCTCGAGCGACCCTGACGCGGAATTCGCTGAGCAACTTCTCCGGCGCAACGACGCCTCGCGACCCGATCATCGCTGCCCAGTCGACAGCGACAGGTTCCAGAAGCGATTTCAGGTTCGCGACATCCGCCCGGGATGCCGCCTCGACCCGGACACCCGCATCGGCCGACTGGAGGGCCAGACTGCGATCGAGCAGATCGGCGGCCTGGCCGAACAATCGCGCGGCCTGCTCGCCGCCCACTTCATCCAACAGTCGACGCTGACCATCCGACAACCGTCGCCAGACCTCGTCATTGATCACCAGCGAAAAACTCGGCCGCGAAAAACCTCCCGGTATCGTCCAGGCGTGGGGAAAGGTTTCGGTCAGCCCATAGCGCACGACGCTGTCGAAGCCCAGCAGAGCGCCCGACAGCAGATGATCGGCAACGTCGTTGGTGATCGCGTGGATCGGTGCCGGACGATCCGTGACGCGCAGCGCTCGCAGCGCGTTGATCACCTGTTCGTTGACGCCGCCACCACTGCGCACCGTGGTCCCGGTCAGGTCAGCGGTCGAACGGACGCGCCGGTCGTGCATGAATAGCTGGGCAGGCAATTGAGTGAAGACCGCCAGGACATGCGTTCCACGATGTTCGTCCAGCACTGCCAGCCGCTCGGTCCAGACGCGCTGCAGCACCACTGAGACGGCTTCGGCAGATTCGGCGAGCATCGGCAGTTCGCCCAGGCGTACGGCCGCGTAGCGCTGCGGCTCAAGGCCGTGAGCGACGATCCCGATGTCGACCGCCGCACGTTGCACGGCATCGAACGTTTCCTCCACCCGCACGACCGGTGTGGGCAGCAGGTCGCATCGCAACAGTCCGGATCCGCGCCGATGCAAGGCATCGCACCACTGTGCCAGCCCCTCGTGCAACAGATGCCCGGGTGGCGCCCAGCTCGATGCGGTCAGCACCGTGTCGGCGGCAGGCGCCACGACGGCGCCCGATCCGATCTCGACCGCGGCACGATCCGAGCCACCCTCCGGCGTCTTCATGTCGGTGGCGAAAGATGAGGAAGAAATCGCGATCGCGAGTGCAAATGCCGACGTCGTCAGCCGAGCGCTCGACGCGATGAGCCGGAATGTTTTCAGACGGAACATGCTGATACCCGATGTATCGAGCGGTGAGTCATCGTGGCGCCGCGACGCCGTCCGCCCACCGGAAGGATCCGCGCCTCGCTCGACCGGATTCGACGTCGGTCGAAGCCAGGAGACCAAAGAAAAAGGCGCACCTGAGTGCGCCTCAAATGGCAGCTGGGCTGCCTCTCCTCCTCCTCGATACTCAACCAGCAGCAGGGCCGCAGGTCGAGACAAAGCGATCGTAATGAATCGGTAAACCGAAGTAAACGTTTTTCTGAGGGATTGGAAAATCCTGTCACACTTTTTAAGAGATTGTCTTCAATGGAGCCGTTTACGTGTAAAGTTTTCCGAATCAATGGCCGTATCGGCCAATATTTTGCACCTTTTATGTGCATATGACGTCTCGGCGGGACTTTTGGGAGCCGGACTTTCAACGAGACTATCGTTGGAAAGCATCGAACATCGGAGGTCGACACGGCGACCCTATCGTGCGCCACCGACCCGCGAAAGCATCACCATCGCGATCAGCAGCGCGCCAAGACTGGGCACGCTGACGGATACCCAGGCGGGCCAGGTATTGAGCAACCCGAGATGGGAAAAAAGGCCGTTCAGAAAGTGGAAAGCGACGCCCAGCATGATCCCTGCAAAGACCTTGTAGCCGATGCTCCCTGCCCGAGCGTGCAGATAAGCGAACGGCAGCGCCAGCGCCATCATCACAAGAATCGCCAGCGGGTAGACGATCTTCTTCCAGAGCGCGAGTTCATAGCGGCTTGCATCCTGCTGGTTGTCATGCAGGTGCGCCACGTACTCGGCGAGGTCCCAGCCGCTCATGCGATCGGGAACGATCGCCATCACGGCCAGGAGGTCGGGCGTCAGGGCCGATGACCAGGTCCGTTGACCGGTCGTCGTCCGATCCACCCGAATGGCTTCGACGCCTTCCACCTCGGCGTTGCCGATGGCGAGTTCGGTGACATTGTCGAGCGACCAGCGATCGGCGCCGCTGAAATGTCCGGTGGGCGCCGACAACACGCTCAACAGCCTGAAATCGCTGTCGAACTCGAAGACCCGGACATCGCGCAGTCGGCCAGCGCTGTCGAGCTGTCCGATGTTGACGAAGCGCTGCCGGGTGAGAGAGCCGTTGGCTTCACGCACCGTGTCCTTGATCCATATACCCGACCGGAACTGACTGGCCAGCTGGCCGCCGAGCGCACCCAGCCGGATGTCCTGGGCAAGCCTTTCGGCGGGCGGGACGATGACCTCCCCGACCATCGCGGTGGCCAGTGCCATTACCACGCCGACGCGCAGGAGTGCGCCGAAGGCG
>JBGSTN010000279.1:0-4832 GCA_041736455.1 Burkholderiaceae bacterium
GGCCGCTCCGCCGTTCGCAGCCATTCGGCGGCCGCAGCGAGAGCGCTCGGTTCGGGGGCGGCAACCGCCGGTTGCAACCGCGACGGCCGGGACAGGTCGACTCCGTCGCATGGCTCGCAGAGCGTCTCGCGAGGCAGGCTGAGATAGACGGGACCGCGCGGTGTGGAGTTCGCGATTGCATAGGCACGATCGAGCAGACTTGCGATCTGTTCGGGGAAACGCAGTTCGTAGTCCCACTTGCAGGCCTCGCGGACCAGCGATGTCTGGTCGCGCATTTCCTGGCCCCAGCCGATCGGCACGGTGCGCGCACCGAAGCGACCCTGCTCGGTGACGGGCGTGCGTCCGGACATGATCAGCATCGGCGCCTGGTCACAGGCCGCATTGATGGCGCCGATGGCGCCGTTGGCGAGCCCGACGTTCGTGTGCAGCATCACGGCCTGCGCCTTGCCCGTCGCATACCAGTAGCCATGCGCCATGCCCATCGCCGCATGCTCGTGAGGCGTGATCACCGGTGTCGGAAGGACGAGCCCCTGCCGCCTGGCGGCGGCCAGGCCTTCGATGATCGGTGGAAAGTCGGTCCCCGAATTGCCGAACACGTAGTCGACACCCAGCAAACCGAGGCGGCTGAAGATGGCGCTACCGGCGTTGAGCGTGACAGGCTGGGGTGTTTCGTCCATGGCAGGCATCCTCGTTGAACGCCTGCCTAGTATAGGGGCCGATCATTGCTTCAAATGACCAGATCGATCTCGGTCGCGATCATGACCGGACCGCTGCCGGGAGACCGGCGCAATGCCGGTCGGGCCGGACACGAGGGTGAAAGAAGAACCGCTTGTGCGAGTGTGGTCGGCAACTGGCCCGCGTCCTGGCCGATTCCCTTCGCGATGAACCTGCCTTTCGCCAGATCGATGCCATCGCGCCAGACTTCGACACGATTGCGGCCGCGTCGCTTGGCTTCATACATTGCCGCATCGGCGCGCGCGATGATCGCGTTGACCGATTCGCCCGGCACGATCTCTGCGACACCGAGACTGATCGTCATCGCGCACGGCAGGCCCCTGGCCGCGAGGTCGAGCGCGGCAACCGACGCACGCAGGCGTTCGGCAACGAAGAAGGTGCCCGCCAGCGCTGTCTCGGGCAGTACCAGCAGGAATTCCTCACCGCCTATCCGACCGACCTCGTCGGCACCGCGAAGCTGCTCGCGCGCCGTCTGAGCGAGCACGATCAGGGCTTCGTCACCGACTGCATGGCCATAGGTGTCGTTGAAGCGCTTGAAGAGGTCGACGTCGAACAGGATGACAGACAGCGGACGTCTGTAGCGCGCGGCGCGCTCGATTTCCACTTTCAGGCGTTCGTGAATCCATGCCCGATTCGGTATGCCGGTCATTTCGTCGAGGCGCGCACGTGCTTCGAGCGCCTTCTGCGTCCGGATCTGCATCGTGACGTCGAAGACCGCGATCCTGACGGCCGGGGATTCGACAGAGGTCGTATCGAGCGTCGCGGAAAGCAGCACGTCGACGATGCGCAGGGCGCGCGTCACGAACTGCAACGGGAGGTCGTGCAGCGAGCCCCTCTGGTGAAGAATCGATTCCGCTTCTTCGAAGACGGTGACCGAATGCGCCGTCATGAAGGACTTGATCGGCCGGCCGCAGGTCTGGCTTGCGGTTTCGCCGAAGAACGTCAGCCATTGGTCGCTGACTTCGATGATCCGCTGGCTTGCATCGGTCAGGCAGAGGAGGGCGGGCGTACCGACATAGGCGCGGGTCAGGCGTCGCGCCAGTTGCCGCTGTCGACGCCGATTCCTGATCAGGGTCTCGATGCACAGTGCCAGCGAGCGCAAGGCCGAACGTTGCGTGTCGTTGAGATTTCGCGGCACGTGGTCGATCACGCAAAGCGTCCCGATCGATCGGCCTTCGTCGTCGAGCACCGGCATGCCGGCGCAGAAGCCCACATCGACCGTGCCGCCGGGAAGCGGTTCACCCAGCGGCGGGTGATCGTCGCGCGCGTCAGGTACTACCAGCAGCGTGCCTCCCGCGGCGACTGCGCGCACGCACGACGTGACGGCCGGTGATGGTTCGATGCCGGCGGGGAGGCCGAACGAGGCCTTGAACAGATGACGATCACGATCGACCAGACTGACCAGGGCGATCGGCACACGACAGACCACGGCGGCCGCCCTTGCCAGTTCGTCGAGTGCATCTTCCGCGTCCGAGTCGAGCAACTCCTCCCGATAAAGGGCGGCCAGCCGCAACGGTTCGAGGTCTTCCATGTGGCTGATCCTTACGAGTTCGGACGACTGTGTGCGCAGTGGTTCGCGTTTTCGGCGCTCACATGGCTTTAACGGCCAGAAATCGTCTGACAAGAGGCCACCGGTCGGACCGCCCGGTCACTTCACGATCGCGGCGCTGACCATGTTGCGCAACAGGCTGCGATAGTGGAGACGCCATTTCGGCGACTGCATCATGAACACGACGAACAGGTCGCGTCGCGGGTCGACCCACATGTAGGTGCCTCCCGCGCCTCCCCAGTAGTACTCGCCGACCGAAGAAGGGTAGGCGGCGGCGCCCGTGCTCGTTCGAACGGCGAAGCCGAGCCCGAAGCCGTAGCCCGGTCCCGGCAGGTAGAGCGGTCCCTTGGTGATACCGGATTGCGCGTCGGCGTGATCGGAGGTCATGAACGCGATGGTCTGCGGACTCAGATACCGCTTGCCATCGAGTTCACCACCGTTGAGCAGCATCTGCAGGAAGCGCGCGTAGTCGCTTGCGGTCGACACCATGCCGCCACCGCCCGATTCATACCTGCGCGGGATCCGCGGATCGTTCATCTCGGCGCCGACGCCGAAACTCCGGTCGTTGTCGAGCGGCTCCGCGATTCGCGCCCGGCGTGCCTCGTCGGTCACATGGAAGCTGGTCTCCGTCATGCCGAGGGGGTCGAGCAGGCGCTCCTTCTCGAATTCGTAGAGCGACTTGCCGGCAACCACCTCCACCACGCGACCCAGCACGTCGGTTGCCTGGCTGTAGTCCCATGTCGTGCCCGGTTGATAGGCAAGCGGCAACTTCGCGAGCCGCTGGACGAACTCGGCCGTGGACGGGTCGCCCTCATTGAGCCTGGCATCGACATAGGCCTTCTTGACGAGACCGCTGCCGAAGAACCCATAGGTGAGTCCGGCGGTATGCCTCATCAGATCCTGCACCGTGATCGGCCGTCTGGCGGGTTCCGTTTCCAGCGTCGGCTTGCCGTCGGCGCCCGGCTTCTCGACGCCGACCTGCGGCTTGTCGAACTCGGGGAGAAACTTCGCGATCGGATCATCCAGCCGGAGCCTGCCCTCTTCGACCAGCATCATGGCCGCCACGGTCGTGATGGGCTTGGTCATCGAATAGATCCGGAACACCGCGTCACGTGTCATCGCCGTGCCCATCGTCGCATTCTGCTTGCCGACAGCGTCGAACAACGCGACCTTGCCGTGACGCGCGATCAACACGACTGCACCCGGGATCCTGCCCGAAGCCGAGTCGGCAGCGAGCAGATCGCGAATGCGCGTCAGGCGCTCTTCGGAGAATCCCAGGGTGGACGGACTGGCGACCTGCAGGGCGCCATCGGCCCAGGCCCAGGCGGGTGCGACCAGTGCAGCGGTGAACAGCACGGCAGCGCGACGGCGCAGCCATTGGTGAGATGACGACATGAAGCAGTCTCCTGAAGCCGGGTCGTGCCCGGTCGATTGAATGTCGCAGCAATGCCGCACGAATTTAACAAACGCGACAGGGGATGGCGAGGACTATCGTGTCGTGAGCGGTACTCGAAAGACAGGCGCACGATGCGCAGCGCCCCGATGCGCGATGCGCGGGTCGAACGGGAATCTTCGTGCGCAGACAGCGGGCTCGATCAGCTCGCGGCACGACTTTCGAATGTACCGACTGCGGCCTGGAGTTCGCGCATCGCCGCACGCGAGTGGGCGACCTGACGGGCACGCGACGCATTGCCGCGCGGGCGCTTGCGCCTCTCCTTGCCCTGATAGACGTCGCTCATCGCGCCATAACGCAATGTGTTGTACAACATGACGACGCGGCGCGCGTCGCGCGCGCTCTGCTCGTCGAGTCGGCCGACGGCTCGCTCGAGAAACTGCGTGGGGGTCTCGTGCGCATGGCGGATGACGTCGACCTCGGCAACCTTGATGCAGAATGTGCGCCAAAGATCGGCGAGAGGATCACGCGCCGCGCGCGGTTGCATCGTCAGCAGGGCGCTGCCGCCGATCAGCAGGACGAGCGCTATGGCCAGGATCGCGGCAAGACTGGTCCAGTCGCCCCCCTCGAGTCCCAGCCGTTCGAGCAGGCGCCCCTGAGAGCCGCGATCGTAGTTGAGAACCCATTGGTTCCAACGGTTCGAGAGTGCGTCGACACTCTGGGCGATGCTCTGCCACAGGCTCGACGATTGTGCCCGGTCCAGCAGCGACAAATCGTCGATCAGTCGCTGATTCGTTTCGACGCGCTCGGGCGCCACCGCACCGGTCGGATCGATGCGAATCCAACCGCCGTCCGGTGTCCAGTACTCGGCCCAGGCATGGGCATCGGACTGGCGCACGACCATGTAGCCGTCGAGCGGATTGATCGAGCCGCCCTGATAGCCCGTCACGACCCTCGCCGGAAAACCCGCCGCGCGCATCAGGACGACGAAGCTCGACGCGTAGTGTTCGCAGAAACCCGCACGTCGCTCGAAAAGGAAATCATCGACGGTATCGCGACCCAGCAAAGGCGGATCGAGCGTGTAGACGAATGCTTGCCCGCGAAACAGCGTCGTGACGCGCTCGGCGACATGCGCCGCCGATTCACCGCCCGGTT